>JAYVGZ010000233.1:0-23562 GCA_043771805.1 Pseudomonadota bacterium | reverse complement strand
CGGTGGCCTCCCGGGCAAAGACTGCTCCGAAAAATCCGGCCCCTACAATGACATAGTCGTACGTGGACATATAACTCGTTAAGTACAGTGCTTCCCCTACGGCCTAAATAAGACGCAAAGAAACTATCCGCAAAAAGGAACAATAGAACGAATGAACCCGGCTCGCCGCTGAGAGTCCGAAGTACTTGATACAGCATGACTGAGAATCGCTTCAAAGAGAAGCCTGACGATCTCAGTTCAGAAAGTCTGTCAGTGCATAAGAGAATGGGTTACGATTCGCGCGCCTTTCTCTACATCCTTAGGGAATAGGCTGAGACGACCCCGGTGGTTGAGAGATTTCTTACCGTCGAGAGGGCGATGTTTCCGAGCATATAAAATGAATGGCGAATACAGGAACCTACTATTGCTGCCAACTGGGAGGGAGTCATTGTTCCGGAATTGGCCCAGGCCGCTTGGGACCACATTCGACGTTGCGCTGCTCTACTATGACCCCCCTCTTGAAACCGTTCCCAATTGGGCGCGGCAGGTCTGGCACGGCCGGGGTGAGAAATTTGCTCTCATCGCGGAGTTTTGCAAAGCCGCGCCGAACATACACGATTATGATGCGGTATTCATCCCTGACGACGATCTACGAATCTCCCCGGAGCAGGTAGAGACGATCTTTCACATTTTTCATTTTTATCGCTTGGCGATTGCGCAACCGGCCCTTGATCGCAAAAGCTTCTACTCTCATAAGATTACTCGTTGGTGCAAACGCCCTGAGGTGCTCATGCGCTACACCAATTTTGTTGAGATCATGTGCCCGATTTTTTCACGATTTTCCTTCCGCCTTCTCTCTGATACTTTTGAAAAGAGTCCAACGGGTTATGGGCTTGACATCGTATGGGCGCACCGCCTTGCGTACCACAATCTAGCTGTCATCGACGGCGTTCAGATCAACCATGGGCGCCCGATACAGAGCCATTTAAAACTCAAGAAAAAAGGCATCGACCCGGATCGGCTTATAGAGAATGTAGTAGCGGATCTCGGAGCGTCCCGTATTCAGCCAGCGGTACAGCGATATGTTCTACGGAGAGCCCAAAGTGCTGCGGTGTAATACAGAGGACCAAGTCATCCTCGATGTAACGATGCGTTAGCCGACGATGATTGTGTACCAGGCACCATGGAATTGGGCTACATTGGAAAATAGATCGCAGCCCCTCGCCCGCGCCCTCGCGAAACACACAGACGTTGTCTATCTCGATCTCACTCCGCCTTCGGTATGGGACAGCCCGGGGCAAAAATCAGGCCTGCATCGATTGGATGCTCACTTGTGGCTCTTCACCTGGCCACGTCGCTTAATTCGAAGTCGAAATATCGCGGTTCACTTCGATCGAAGTGAGAACGACTACAAAACTCTTGGCAATGCTCTATCTTCGATTTGTCCTCCAGATGGGCGCCTTGTACTTCTCAACTCCCGGCCCGCGGCCGAAAGGTTACGCACATTTTATGCCTGGCACCGCATCCTCGTAGACGTCGAAGACCCATGGTGGGATTTGGCGTGGGGCTCAAAGGTGGTGGCAAGTGGCGCTTTAGAGCGTACTTTGCGTCATGCAGATTTTATTTTTGCTAACGGCACCAAGCTTCTTCCCAGAATTCGAAGTATCACCGATCGGCCAGCCGAGTCTCTCCCAAACGCCATCGATGTCGCGTTCGGTGAACGTATCGCATCGCAACCTCGAATGGTTCATCCCAGGCGACTTTGTGCCGGTTTTATCGGCACTATCAATGACCGCCTGGATCCAGACTTTTTAGTAGAACTAGTGGACACCTTTCCTGATATCGACTTCCGATTCGTAGGTCCCGTCATACTCGCCGGAGCAAAACGCCGTAGCTGGAAAGCTCTTTTTGGTCGGAATAACTTCCAATACCTTGCGCCGGTATCGCATGACGATGTTCCGGAGATATTGGCGGCGATTGATATTCTTTTACTCCCTTACTTCAATGCGGGTGGGCGGGATATGAACCCTGCGAAAGCACTGGAGTATCGTTGTACTGGAAAGCCGGTTGTGTCGACAATTGATATTTCAGCGGATTATGGTGAAGGGGCACTGGAGACGAAATGTGAAAGCCGGGTCGAATTTATTGCGGCATTCAAGGCGATTGGTCGCAGTTCTATACCCCAACAACCTGCCGCGCTCGAAATTTTATGGACCTGGGAACGAGCGGCGACTCGCGTGTTAGAGGAGGTGCTTCGTTAGCGTTCCCAAGACTAAATTCATCCCCCTTAAAGAAAAGATGGTGTACCGCGTTTAGCCCGAGTGAGGTCGTAGCCATAGCGGCACGACATGTCTATAAACTCAGCCCGTACGCAGGGACAGTCGATATCGCTAGGGGTGAAATCGAAGTTACGCTTACCTTTACTGTTCGAGCGACGGTTAATGATGTAATTCGATTGAGGGTCTTTCACGCCCAGGAAATCTAGAACGGCGGTGGGGTCGTCCTCTATTCGATGGAAGAAAGAATTTCTCGATGGGTCATCGGTAATGGCCTCCACCATTCGATTCCAATCGACATAAAATTTCGCTGCCCGAGTAATAGCCGAGCGATGATCGCGTAGATCGGGCAGGTGCTCATAAATAAATCTGTTCCATACCGACACCTCCCGCGTACTCATCTTTGGACAAAAATAGTCCAAGTCCAATACAAACGATGAAATGACACTAAGTGGCTGGCGAACAAGGTGTATGACTGTCACGCTTTTAAGCGCAGGATGCCCAAGGAAGGGCACTGCGAGGTAGCTTGATTCTGCGACAATAGTATCTGTCTCCGAGAGCCAATTTCCCTCCCTAAGCGACGTTTCACTGTTTTGGATGGGGGCCTCTCCGCTAAGGCGTGAAAGGCCCATTTGGTAACCATCATGGCCAAAGATAGCTTCATGAGTGCACGGGAGGCCCGCCCTGGTCAACTGACGAGCCATTGCAACGGTGCCGCAGCAGCCAGTACCGACCACTGCGTACTTGAGAGAAACATTCGCTGTACTCTTCATATAAATTTCATCCTTTCAAACGAAGGGCGGAAGAGACTCGTAGAAAGGTAGCACCTCAGTCACGAAAGAATAGCACGGCTCGACGCAGACACATATTACCAGTTGGATCGACACCCTCCGGGTAAACACCACAACTGCCAGTTGGTACAGCGTAAAAAAGTCGCGCAGCTCGTGAATAATCGGTATAAAATCGGGCGCCGAGCTACACGAATGTGGTACTTCGATTCTCGCCCCTCTACGATGGAAACAAATTCAAGCAAACTTCTTTCAAAAATGTTACTCGCTTTTATGATATGATGAGGATTTTTTCATGGGTATGAAAGAAGTAGACCCTACGTCGACTAAGCCTTTAATAAGATGGAGCCTTGGCCCTGGGTCCGCGGCCGGCCAACTAGTTCTTATAAGATCTATTTCGCTTCTTCGGGGTCTTTTCGGGAACAGTGTCGACTATATCGTCTGTCACAACCAACTTGCCCAAAGTCAGCTTTCGTTCCTTCAAGACACCGGGGTGTTCCTTTTTGACCAGGAACATGCCCGATTTTCGCTTCCCTTTGAGCCTGCCAACGTCGCATGGAAACTGTATCCCCCACGACTTCGCCCGGCCTCGCACGAACTTTTTATCGACAATGACATTTTGCTTTGGCAAATTCCCCAGCCTATCCATGACTTTCTTCTAACCGATGCTGTGGTTTATACCCACGGCCTATTTCGAGCCTACGGTGGCTTCGCAGAATCAGTCCCGGTTCATGCGAACATTAATACTGGAATCTTCGGGGTTCCGCCGTTGTTTGACCTTGGCAAATACTTGGTATCGCTTATGGAGGCCTCATCATCCCAACTATGGCTCGATAGATTTGACGAACAGGGAATGGTTAGTAGCATTTTGGCATTACATCCACGGCAACTTGAAATATCGCTTGATGACGTGTCTATCTGCCACGATGGTGCGCGACCTGCGGCGCGCTGTGGTCACCACTTCGTTTCGATCAACAGCGGAGACCTCCGCGGGTGGCGAAATTTTCTCGGCCACAAGCACGCAAAGATGGTTTAGCCCTCTAGTGCCGAGAACCTCTGGTGTGCGAGCAAATTTGAGTGCTGTGATAGAGTGCATTTTAAGTTTAACACCATGAGACATATTCTAGAGTTGCATGCCGCGCTAAAGTGAGGTTCAGTTTCCCTTATTAAAAAAGTCGCTGAGACGCTTCTCACAAACCATGTTAAGCCTAATTGTCCTCTATTCCCCCGATCGCCGGTCCCAATTAGACGTCACCATATCGTGCCTCCGCGCGATGCAGGGGTATGAAAGTTGTCAAAAGATTTTGGTCGTGGACGGAAAGTTGGTGGGGCACTATCCTGAATTTGAAGTGTGCGAAGTTGTCCGGAACGGGCCCTATTTTAACTGGTCGCGCAGTTGGGGAGCCGGACTCGCCCGATGCCAGTTTGACACAGTCTGGTACTTGGAGTCAGACCGAATTCTTCCGCCGAACTATATTTCACTGATAGCGCAAAATATTAAGCCTCGTTCCGTTCTATACTCACAGTATTTGTTCAAGTTGAAGCACAATGTCGATTTTGCCATAGCCAAGAAGCTCCGCGACCTAAGCCAAGCCTGGGGCCCAGTCGTGCCGAAGCGCTTCTCTCGGCAAGCCATGCTCGACAGGCGGCTCCCCCATCCACCCGACCCGAATTTTTTACATTATGGCAAAGCATCCTTCTCGGGCAATGCGGCGTTCTTGCGGAGTACACTCAACGAGATAGGCGGCGTCGACGAAAGATACGAAGGCGCAGGACTCTTTGATACAGACCTTCATTATGCCGCATGCGCCCGTGGCGTGCTGTTGGTAAAACTCCCCGCTACTGAACTACATCAGAATCATACCTACTCGATCCGATCCGATGAATTCATACTTATAAATATCTGGAACGCTTTGCTGTTTTGTAAAAAATGGGGGACTTTACCCGGGGATGAAATCACTGCTTTGATGAAGCAAAGTTCAATCTCGCAAACTTTTTTTGATCGATCGATGAATATGGGCGATTTTTTGAATAAAGCTCTGCATCGTAACTTGAGAATGCTCTAGCCCGGCACTCTCTGAAAAATTTCCAATAATCAGCTTTGCTCCTCGCGGTCCAGTAGTCAGTTTCTCCTGGTTAAATTTGAAATCCACCTGCTTCCATGCACAAGCAAGGATTCGTGGATCATTCAACCGTGGTAACTCGGCGCCACTATCGAATCCCTATACTTCGATTGATATCGCAAGTTCTTTGCTCACAATACCGGCGATATCTTCCAACGCGAGCAAGCCTGACCTACTTGCTAGGCCTCTCTCCACAACGCTGATTCTTTGTAATTCGAGCCGCTACGCGGGCAGGCCGGCATAATAAGTACCATAGGCGTAGGATGGGCGATCGAACGAATCAAACTAGAACTTTTTAGGAAACGTGCGGTCGATGAACGGACCAAGCATCGACGCTACCAATCTGGGCGATTCAGAGGATCCAAATACACTCTGCGCCTCAGATCAGACGACAGTTGTGTTACCGCACAGTCCGCCATTTTCTCAAGCAGAAAGTATTCTTAAAGACAATTTAAAGCATAAATGTTTGCGGCAGGCTTCGATAGATTGCAGAATTCTGGATGTCCGCAACGAATTTTTCCAGTGATAAAAAACTTTTGTCCATGCCCAGTAAATAATAATGACCCGCAATCAGCAAATCCTCGTTCTGTACAATCGCCGAAGCCTGCTCTATCGTTTCATAGAATAGCGGATAGTCGGCGCCCAGATATTCGACAAGAGCCGGAAGAAGATTAACGACGACCGGCGTGTTGCGCATTATACATTCGATGACCGTATTGCTGGCGCTAGCGTCGTAGAGGTTAAGGAATACGATGTTTGTGGCAAGCAAGCGGTCGTATTGCTCATTTGTATGCCTCGGTATCATTTTTACGGACTCATTAACAGAAAAAACCTCCTCGATTAACTGATAATCGAAAGATCGCCCCGTTCCTTGAAGAATTAATTTGGTCAACGTCGGGGAATGTAGATCATAAATAGATTGAAAATTTCTCATCCAGTGCCCCACCATAACCAGGCTTTTTTTGCTGTTTTGACGGAAGTTAAGAGGGGAAAATTTTACCCCAAGGGTTTCGGTAGGATGCTTAACACTTTCGACTGGAACCGAAACCCTGACTGTCAGGTATTCAGCGCAATACTTAGACAGAGAAAACAACCCCTTGCAGAAAGGAGCGCTTTGCTTCCAAGTTTTGCTCTGCAAAATACTATCTATACTGACGTCATGTGTTGGGCCGTACAGCTTTTGCACGACTCCTTCCGGATGTTTTGGAACGTTGTGAATGACACCAATCCATGGCTCCAAAATGGCAGATTTGGCCTTCACATGACTCTCGAAGTAATCAATGAATAATGTGCCAAGGTCCGAATGAAGTTCAAGCAATCCCGAAAGACAAAATGCCCATCCGTGCCGATGGTCCGGCCACCTGATGATGTTTTCAAGCTTAATTTTTTTTCGGTGCTTCTCTACCGCGTACATGTTAAAAACCCCTAAATTTTAAGTCGCGGGATTATTGTTCTAGTATTGAGGATTTACCTTTTCTACAAAGACCCGATCTAAACTTCTAATAAATCTGACTCTTTTTGCGCAGTAAAATCCCGTCGTACCCATAACATTAGTACAGTCACAAAGACAAAAATGAAAGCACTCTTCAGAAAAGCTGCGCGAACAGTAGCCCAGAGTATTGCCTCCCATATGAAAACCCCGTGGGACGGCGAATCAATAAATCAACAGATTCAGTTATCGCTGAAAAACCAATGGTCGCAATGGAGGCTCAAGGGCGAATCTCCGTACGCAAAGATCGGAGAGGCTGGATTCAGATGTTATTCGCAGTTTGAAGAGGATGGTATAATTCTCTATCTGTTGACGATGCTCGGTGTACACGCTGGAACGGTGGCCGAGATGGGCTGTGGTGATGGCAAAGAGTGTATGGCAACTAACCTGATCCTGAATCATGGCTATCAAGGCTTTCTCTTCGATGGATCCGAGAAGAATGTTGCTGTAGCAAATCGATTTTTTGGTTCTAAGAAGGATTGCATATTAGTGAAACCAATGGTTCAGCACTCGTGGATAACGACTGATAATGTCAATGAACTAATAACTAGTTGTGGCTGCCCCAAAGAGGTCGACTTTTTCGCGCTAGATGTCGATGGCAATGACTATTGGATTTGGGAAGCAATAAACGCAATACGTCCAAAAGTGTGCTGCTTTGAAACACACGATATTATTCCAGGCGACATGAGTATTACCATTCCCTATGATCCGGGCTTTGATTGCTGGTCGCAGCCACCTCAACTGCAGGATTTTCGCTCGGTGAGCCTTTCTGCAATGGTGAACCTTAGTCGTCGCAAAGGATACCGGATGATCGGTTCACACAGGCATGGATTTAATGCCTTCTTCATGCGGGACGATGTCGGGATAAATTTATTCCCTGAGATAAGCGCTGAGGAGGTTCACGATAATCCGTGGACTAGGTCCGGCCAGATCGAACGTTGGGAGGGGGTCAAGAAACTTGGTTGGGTCGAGGTCTAGCCGATCGGAGTACCCCTTTGTAAGTTCGGTTGAAGTACGAGAGAAGCCTCCCTACGATAGCGAGCTACAATATCACTTCTGGTACAGCCCGCCCGATACCTCGTAATAGTCTGTAACCAAATGTATCTGAGGAAAAGAGTTCTGTGGCTTCGCAAGAGATGGTTTCGGCACGCCGTTTGCAATACTGCTCAGTGAAGTATTCCTCAATTAAATCCGCACATACTTCATCGGACATATATAGGCTCAGAACCACTCCGTTTTGAAACTGTCGAATTGTAAAGGGATTATAGTTCTCACCAAACACGACAACTACATTTCCCATTTGAAGATTTTCATAAACCGCAAATCCATGAGTCTCCTGATAATGGGAGAAAAAAATACTACTAGAACGATACCAGCCAAGGAGCGTAAGGTAGGGTATCCACAGCTTATCGTAATTCATGAGACAAATGTGTTCTTGATTACGCCAGAGTGTGGACAAGTCGGGGCAACTAGTTGAGCGGGACGCAAAGGAAGTAATTTTAAACCCTCGCTGGGCAAGAAGGCGACATATTCGGAGTGCCTTCTTGAAGCTGAAAACATGCTGCAGATGCTCTCGGTCTAAACTCCTGATGACCATAGGGTGGGGCTCGTCGAGAAAAATACTACGAGAGCCATCAAAGGTCTTTACACAGAGCTGAGCGGGGGCACCCAGAGGCACGGTGCGCACCAGAGGATTGTTGTACTTTTCTAAGAGCCGATGTGGGTAGAATTTTTCACTGTGGAATTCAGCCAGGTAGTTCGTCACCGCTGGGTTGAACTCTAAGGAAAGAGAACTTGAACGATGACGAATACTCCAATCTCGTGATTGCGTATCGCTACATTCACTACATAAAACCAGGTTCGACTGATGAAGCGGGGGTGTCTCTAGAAACGGTGGGCGTTCCGTTCGATCAACAAGAAAATAATCATAAAGAATATAGGTCCGGGGATCCTTAGGCTCTGGGTAATTATCGACAACGTCAATGTGGGCTGCCTGTGCGGCATGGTGCCAACGTGCAGCCATTGCCGTTAGATCGAACTTGAGATCCACAAAGGCGTCATAACCTAATTGATCATACAGGCCTTTCCAGGGGACGATGAAGGCGACGTCTCGTGCCTCAACGAACCTAGAACCGAATGCACCTGCGACCATACTGGATCTTGACCCAAAAGCGGAGCGGCTTAACGTATCTATGCGACCGTTTTAACTCAGTGGGCCGCTTTGACCAACACGGCACAACAGACGCGCCCACGCGCAAAACTGATCGCTGGAAAGAGTGCCATTGCAGAGAGTTTCACCGCCATAAGTACTGACACTTGCGACCCGATATTCAATGCCTTACTGCCAGACATCAAAGTGCGCAACTAAGAGGACCGACCTGATTTCGGTATCAGTCTCCCATTATTTTGTTGCCCAAGGAAGGGTGGCGATGAGCAGTCTCTCCAGATAGAACATTCACGGAGAGGAAAACTCCGCCCGCATGGTACCCATCGATATTCATGTGACCGTGACCAATTCTTTGTCGTTGTATTTTCAGGCCCAGAGAATATTTGTGTTGGGATCGCTATGCGAAAAATATAGATGTACTGTCACTCTATGACTCCGACCAGTTGCAAGACCTATATTGCCTGGTGAACGTTGTCCTTTATGAAATCGGCCTAGTAGGTAACCCGTATCTTGACGATGTTCGTCATCTACGCAAACTTAATTCTGCCGACAAACACGGCTTGATCGACCGCCGCCGCCGTTTACTTCTTTCTCGGAGGAACAAGACCATTTGAAATTAAATCACTATATACTCACCCGCTTGAACGAATCATTTCCCGACAACCCCTTGGAACATGATAGGGCAGCCGATCTTGGCCTAGATGAAACGTGGCTTTCTCAGAGGCTGGACCTACTCGAGAAGTACACTGCTCAGTCTCTCGCACGCCAAACCTGTATGGATTTCACGTGGGTCGTCAAGTGCCATGAGAGAACGCCAGATTGGGCGCGCAACCGGATCAGTAGGCACGCTTGTATTGCGCTTTATGGCGTCGAAAAAGAGACGTTCGACTCCATCCGCGCGAATCGTTATTTCGAGGCAATCTACGAAAACCAGATCCCTTCGAATCGACTGCTTTGCGCCTACGCCTTTCGAGCATGGATCCTCAGGGACTGTGCTACGGGCGTCATTCTGACAACTCGCCTAGACTCCGATGATGGCCTTGCGCGCGACTACGTCGAGACCGTTCAAGCACGTTTCATTTTGAATTCCCATGTGGACTTTAGTAAGGGTGTAGTAGCCCAAGGCAATCAATACAGGTTGCTCGACCGAACAACCGCCAAGCAAGGACCAAGTCAATTTCTTACATATGCCGAACTCTACAGCGAAGACCTCCGGACCACCTACTTCAAGGACCATCACTACTGTCGACCAGCATTAGTAATTCCAAAAATAGGTTGGCTACAGGCACATCACCAGGACAACCTTGCAAATAACCTTATTAACTCCGCTAATTTTGCGGCAATTGACCTTCAGCAAGTTTACGAAAGATTCCCGTTTCTTCAACCATTTGCATGACTCGATTACGAGGTCTGTGGAATTTCAATGCGAAGTCCAATCCGTTCATCGCAATTTCGGCTCTTTGAGTTTCGTTCGCCAGGTAAAATGCTGCTCTCTCTATAGCCTCAAGAATCCCTGAACTACTCGATGCGTCAAATTCAATACAGTGGATTCCGTCTATAAGAGGATTTGGGCACACACTCATAAGGCGCGAAACATCTCTGAATACAAGGGCACCCGCAGCTATCGCCTCCCATACGCGATTGTCTCCCTCCACATCACCGGGCTCGGCAGTAAAAACGATTTTCGTGTCACATAGGAGCCGTCGATATCGCACATAGGGGCCCATGCCTGCGGAGATGCTTCTACGCCGTTGCTCGCCAATACTCCCTGTCGTACTACCGATAAGATTATTGGGGAATCTATGCTGGTGTCGCAACAGTTCCCTCAACATTTGCGCCCTTCGCTCGCCTCCAATCCATCCGGTCGAATTAAAGAAACAGCCAACGCTAAAGTGCCGCCGTGACGATCTTTCGCAACACATCTCGTCAAGTACACAGTATTGGATGGGGCGCACCTTCCCTATTTCCGAAATCCATTCCCTATTTTTCGTTATTGAGCGCTTAAAGTACCTTCGCGCCCTACCCAATCGATCGTCGATAGTCCAGTCATCCCGAAAATCGTACACAAGTACTCTATCCCAGAGATCCAGCTCTCTAAATATCTTTGCAAACCGCTTTCGCTCTGAGCCAACGATCGGTGAATCTCCGTCCACCTGCGCTGAGGCAAAGCAATCAAAAAAAATAATGTCTGCCTCGGACAAGCGAGAAACAATCTGACGATCTGGCTCCTTAAGTATTCCACTCGCACTTGAAAATTCCTCGCTTGATGCAAACGGAAAGCCGAGATTCAGTAAGCCTTGCGTGACGATCATTCCAGGGCGACTCGGATGAGTGATGTTGACGATCTTCATCTCATTTCACTCGCCAGAACACGCCCCCAGTGTGGTGTCCGATCAAGGGCGCCAAAACGATGACATATGAAATCGTATCCATGCCGCCCGCAGTAAGACCTACGGTTGGTATATATGAGACGCGCGATCTCTTCGTAATTTTCATCGTGTGCGTCAAGGACCGCTATTTTCATAATACCGAGATATACTTTGCTATAGCTCTTCTATGCATATCTCTGCCACTAAGATGTATGACAAACAGGTCAAACGGATTTACGGTTTTTAGGGCGACCATCCCGGGATGATTAAAAAGATCAAACCCTGACGAATGTTCTATCGGTAATCGTGCGGCTCTCTGAAACACAAGTTGTTTGAAGACCTCCCGGGCACACATCCAGGCACCACCGAAGGCAAGCTCTTTCGTCGGTGGAGTATAACAACAACCTACCTGGGGTAGTCCAGTGGGATCTATTTCCTGGTGAGACCGAAACATGGGAGTTCTTTGATTATTAACCAAGTCTAACGCCGGTGCACCGGGCGTATGGTATGACAGAACTTCCTCAGGAACTGCCGCGAGCTGATAGAAACGATGCGGGGAAATATAGCAGGTCGACCTATCCAGCAACCCAAAAATCTCTGAACGACGCGATATGTATACCCGTTGATCTGCCTCGGAATAAAAAATAAACGGCTCAACGCTCGCCTGCTGCATTCTGGCCAAAAAATAAGCCGGCAGATGGATTGGATTGCATTCTAAGCGGACGGTAGAAGCTATGTCGCCAACATCATTCGCATCCTGAGCGGTACATACCCCAACCACAATCCGCTCAGCGAATGCCTCAATTGAAATTACAGTCTCTCGGAGATACGCCAGTCGAGAATCTCGCGGCGAGTGCGCCGCTGAGGACTCACCTCCAAAGAAGGGTATAAGGGCCAGAATTTTTCTTATCACAGCAGGGTGACCTTTTTGATCGCTCGCGTTTGCTTGGGGCCAAATCCTTGTCTAAGCTCACCCTTAACCCACCACCGGTGCTGCTGGAGAAGGTGATAGTCAAGCTCTATATAGTGCCGCACTTTCGGTCTTTGAAACCTTTCCCAGAAGGCGTACTTGACAGCTGCGATACCTTCACCTGTGGAGCTACCCTCGTAGCGGCTCAACTCTGCCGCTTCAAAACTCCATCCGATCCGCTCCTGTGAGCGAAGTATCTCGTTGAGTGGGCGTCGCATTACAACGATGCACGTTTCATGGTCGGCAATCTCGTGGATATGACGCATCATCGTTGGGCACTGTATCACGACCTCCGTTTCGGATAGTAACTGTTTGAACTTCTGCCGATCTACAAAGTCAAAATGTTGCTCATCGACGAATCGGAAACCAAGTTCCTGGGCAATAATTTGGGCCGCTATGGTCGTGCCAGACCGCTGTGGACCCGTGACGAGATAACGGCGCCATGGCAGATCTCTAAACGATGGAAGCCGACTGGTATCTTCGCTCATGATGGAATCGATTCTCCAAGCCTGTACCACAACCTTCAGTTATCGGCTGAGTAGAATTACCAACTGGACGAAACACCGTACCTTAGCCTCACGCGGGGGCGCCAGTGAACACGAGTCTCGATAGCGCATCTCTCTTCACTAGTCTTTAACAGGTACAGTCGCTATATCAAACACATGTCCCTGTAACCCTCAACGTCGGCGCCCTCACTCGCCACACTTTATTCTATCTTGAACCGCTTTTCAGAAGTACCGCTAGGTCGAGTCATCCCGTTCAAGCACATAATCCACGAACTGCAATGACATTTGAAACGCCGGAAAGACGCCAACGTCCAAAGTTCGCATAATCCGGGCGGCAATCAAAGGTTGTTGAAAGAACGGCTCCACCCGCTGCGTCATGATTTGGCGATTAACGACACGAAGCCCTGCCCCAGAAAACGCGGCTTCATAGGCATCGAGTGGACGGCTTCCCCTAATGTGCGGATGAGGTATTAGCGGTGGCGACGCGAGAGAAGAAAGTTCTTTAGGCGTGAAGACCAAATGAAGAAAAGCCTTATTGAGGTGTGGGTAAACATGTAGGGCATGGCGCGATGTAAATGGGTGGCACCGCAGATACATACGCCCGTTTTCTGCAAGGAGCGAGGCAGCCTGGCCCAGAACATGTTGTGGCGACATTTTAGTTACATGGTCCAGTACGTCAAACAACAGAACAACATCGTAGGGGCCAAGGGTAGCAACTCTTCCAAAGTCCGTCGAAAATACCGCTCCGTTACCCTCTCTTTTTTCCAGAGTAGACCACCGCTCACTGGGGCAGATATCGTAACCCAGCGCAATGGACGGGCCGTCTTCTTGGGCAGCACAAACTGCATGCCCCTCACCACAGCCAAAATCAAGGAAGCGAACATTGTTAAGGTCTTGGTCTATGAAGAGATCTACTATGCCTTTTCCTCGCTTACGCTTTGCATCTTCGCACATTGGATGGCACGCAAACGCCTCCGGCAATGCTATCGGCCATTCTGACGACCGAAGCAACGCCAGTGCTCGTTTCAAGTCGGTGAAGCCGAATGTTCGTCGAAATGATGCTTCTACGTGCTCCCAACGCTGACCTAACCAAGCGTTAAGTTGCAAGCTCTCTACCACTTGTCCTCTTTACAGTATGTCACTCGCTCATGCCTTCATACTATGAGAGCTGCGACTTCGATACCAAACGAAGGTCGGGTTACTTCAGCTCTACGACATAATCAACGAATGTAATCTCCATTTTACTTGCCATCAATCCCAAGGCGCAATCGATAGTTCCGAAAGTCCGCGCGAATCGTCTGGTCAAAGCGGCATGCTCCAGAAAGAAGGGTTCAACCGGAATACGTTGGATTCGCTCGTATGTCGCAGGGAGTTGCGCGTGATACAGCCAGTTCCTGAGGGAGGTAGGGCCGCACTCTTGCACGATATTGCGGTACGCGTTTCGAAATCCACGGCGGAACCACTCCTTGGGCTGCTCGGACAATCGGACACGAGATCGCCATTGACGATCGGCCTGAGGAAATAGGCCACGATAATCGGTCAAGTTTCCACGTAGTGCCAGTGGTAAAGGGCTCGCTACCTTCAATTCCGCAAGCTCGTCACGGGTGAAAACAAGATGAGCAAATGCCTTATTGAGACTGTGGTACAGATGCCCTCCATGTCTGCTAGTCCAAGGGTGACACCTGGCATAAATTTTAGTTCCGCCGTGACCCAGATTTCCCAGGAGTTTGACTATTGTTGGCACTGTCACCCCCTCGACATGATCAAGGACGTCATAGACTAGAATAGCGTCGTAAGGGCCTTTGTCTCTCACCAAGTTTAGATCATGGGTAAACATTAAGGAGCCGTTACCAAACGCTAGAGAAGCCCAGCCACTAGCTACAGCCACATCGTATCCAACGACATGTTTAGCCCCCTGCCTCGCTATCTCAGCTGCAACATGGCCCTCTCCACAACCGAAATCAAGAACGTTTCTACCACTGACGGATTCCTCAAACATGAGGTCCACTATGCCCTCTGCTCGAAGTGTCTTATCCGCGTCAGAGAGGGGGTTGCAAAGAAACTCGGGCTCGACTGCCAGCGGCCAGTCTTCATGAAAAACCAGATTTCGTAGCTCCGCAAATTCAGAGTTCATCATGGGCATCCTCCAGGCTCACACCTCGGTTCGCAGGTCATCAGGTTCAGAGAAGTAACATTCCAGAATAGCGAGTCTTGAATGCTCGGGTGCTCCATTGCAGACCAATGACGGCCCGGCGGCTAATGTGGCAACTCCAAGAGGGAAAGGCAACCGAGTTCCGCCGTTTGTTACCTGTCGCCCGGCAGACGGCTTCCCGCACATCTCGTATCAACTGCTACTTCACAGCAAGGGTAAACTGGTCCGACGACTACACTTAGTGGGCAAGTAGGGCGACGCTACGTTTCCATCAAAACTTCTCTAGTCTTCCAAGATGCTAGGCTCGCCGTTAATTAACGGCGCCCTGTGCGTATGCTGATACTCATCGAGGATTGCGGGCAAGGCTCCATAAGCTCGTAGCCGCCCGTCTTCGATCCATAACCCGTGCGAGCAATGTCGCCCCAAGAACATCGGGTCATGCGAAGAAAGCAACATAGAGCAACCTTTCTCCTGAAGCGAAAAGAGGAATCGTTCGCATTGAACGCTAAACGCCTGGTCAAGGCCTGCAAAGCTCTCATCAAGAATCAAAAAATCTCCACATGTCATCAGGAATACCGCAACAGCGAGGCGCTGAGCCTGCCCGGATGAAAGGTTTTTCACCGGTAGAACTCGCTTATCAACAAGGTCGGAAAATGTGAGCACCTTGCGCGTCAAAGAGTCGACGTCGGCGGTTTCTGTTCCAAACAACAATCCCAGAAATCGAATATTATCTTCAACCGAAAGTTCAATACTAAATCCCGTGAAAAGCCAGAAGAGCGCGTGGGGGTGAGAATTAACCTCAATCTCGCCGCTTGACGGCGTGATGGTCCCAACAATGAGCCGAAGCAACGTGCTCTTGCCGGCGCCGTTTCGACCTAAAAGCGCAACACGAGCGTGCCGTGGCATCTCGAACGACAAATCTCGTAGAGTGGCTCGCAGCACCTCCTTCTTCTTGAATCCCGTTAGACCCCATAGCATGGCAGCGACAGACGGCTTTACAGAAGAATGGCCAAAGGTCTTTGAAACTTTATTGAAACTTACAAGGCAGTCGGTCATTTCAAACGCGCTCAACGGCCGCATCGGAAAAACGCGAAAGCAAGCCCAGTCCGAGGATCAGTGCCCCTATCCCGATAAATGCAACATGCGCGCAGAGGCTAGAGTCCAATCCTCCTCTTCCTAGTAGCGCCGCCCTCATACCCGCGACGAACGGTGTCAGTGGGTTCACCCAGTAAACAAACCAGTAAACTTGGCCTGAAGTGTCCATCGGTTCGTAAAAAATCGGCGTAGCAAAGAACAAGACACGCGATACAACCCCCCATACGTAGGGCAGGTCGCTCACAAAACAGTTAAGCAGGCATAGCGCCACCCCCACCCCCCAGGCCAGCATCACCATGGCTGGAACGAAAAAAGAAAGGGCCCATATTCGTCCCATTTCCGAGGGCATGCTGTAAGCACACAAACCTGCGTAGACCAACATTTCACCAGTAAACTTACAGACGGGAATTACAAGTGGTGCCCCGAGCACCGCCGCACGCGAAACGGTTGAGTTCAGGAGTAAGTTTCGGTGACCGGTAAATCCCTCCAAAGCCGCCGTGCAGGAGCGATTGAAGTAACTCACTACGCTCACGCCAACGAGTATATATAGAGAGTAGTGAGGAACGTTAGCGCCGAGCCTGGTATCGAAAATGGCGTACATCATGAGAGCTAAGACAGCCGAATGAAGCAAGGCTGAGAGAAATCCTACGATTGATGCGAAAGGCGACAGACGCGTCTTGGAAAAAGCCAACGCACGGAATAAAGCGAGCGATTGTGGTTGCAAAAAAATGTTTTGACTACGAGGACCAGAGCCCACCTGTTGAGCCTCATGAACTTGTGTCCACATCTCGCCTTTCTCTGTAAAGTTTGAACTTGCCTCGATTAAATCTGCCAGATAGTGAGGGCCGTTACAAGAAGGCACGCAACTGGTTAGAAACGACGACGGCGCGTGATGAGTGCCCCTCAAAGACACGCCAGCATGGCTAGTTAGAGTCTCCTTCCTTGCGCAGAGCCTCGCTTTTTGTCACGGCTTGATCCCTAGAAAGGTGCATCCACTTCTGCCTTGCGCCGAACAAAACCACTGCTGTCAGCTTTCCAGTAAGGCTCGTAACCCGTCTCACACGCCCCGAAGGGCTCCCTCGCCGAACACGTTTTTGCTTCGCCCCCGTTCTTCCTCACCCCGCCACCGCTACCGGCTCCAACACGCCCCCCTCAATCATCCCCTCCCCTTCCTCTATATACTCCGCCTCCCCATTAACGCGCCAAACATCAAAAACCTCCCTCCCCGCAGCAACATTATCCGCCGCAAGGAACCCAGTCATAACCGAATGATCCTGATTATTGTATCGATGCAACCCATTCCTACCCGCCAACTGAAGCGAGGAACCGAACTGCTTTAAGAACGCTCTTGTCCCATCAAGACTATCCCGATAATTCGAGTCGTAGACCGGATAAGCTTTTGTAACCCGCGACACAGCGCTACGCGTCAGCTGCACCGCCCCGATCCCCGGGATCTGCGCCAATTCGCTAGCAGCGAGAGCTCCGAGCTCGGCATCAGACATCATCCATAGGTCTCCGCCTTCGCCACAAAAATACTCCATAACAAAGGTCTGCTCATCGACATCGGGGCAAAGGTCAGCACTCCACGCATGAAGATTCTGAATGCGTCCAACCCGCAGATCCGGGGAATGAACGTAGAGCCACTGTTCGGGCAGGCGCTTGCCACCCCTAATAACGAGAAGCACAACCAAGAAATCTCGGAATTTCAAGCGGCTCAGCCCCTCGCGCAGCTCAACAGGGCATGCGGGCGACAGGGCGTTCATGAGATGGGGGAGCGGCATCGTGCTTACCACAGCATCACACTCATAAACTGTGACGTCTCCAGCCTGATTTTTGCTCTTAACTCGCCATGAGCGCTGCGCTGCTTGCTCAAGGTGAGATACCGACTCCCCCATCACAATCTTTGCACCCCCCTCACGTACTTTGTTCGCCAGCGCTTCCCACATCTGCCCTGCCCCAAGTCGCGGGTAGTGAAATGAGTGGATCAACGAGCGAGCACCTTGCGAAGCGGGCTGATAGTGAAAAAGAAAACTTGTGAGTATCGTCCACATCGAGACGCCGCGGATGCGTTGGGCAGCCCAATCGGCACTTATTGAACTGCCGGGAATTCCCCACACCTTCTCGGTGTAAGTCTTGAAAAAAGCCCGATAGAGGTACTCACCGAACTGATTAACGACCCAATCCTCGAAGCTCTTGATGGGGTGCCGCGGCCTAAGGTGAGCAACCATCGCACTGGTAAGCGCCTTGAGGGCCCGCCCTAAACCAAACTGAGCGAACACCTCGCCTAAATTGATCGGATACGTGAACCGCATTCCCTCGTAGATAATGCTGGAGCTTCTCGGCACTGTGAGAAAGTCCTCTCCAAGAAGCTCATGCCATAAGCGCTGCACTTCCTCGGATTTTGTGAAGAATCGGTGCCCACCGAGGTCGAAACGGTAGCCTTCGCACACGACGGTTCTGGCTAGGCCACCGACATAGGTGGGATCGCCTTCGAGTACCGTCACCTCACAGCCGTGCCGCAGAAGACGGTACGCAGCTGATAAACCGGCCGGACCAGCGCCTATAACAAGAACTTTCTTCATTGGGTAATCATTAAGCAAGGCACGACATACGGTCAGCTGTTTTTGGTGGCGCGCGGTGGCACACTCCCTCGATCATTCCGCAGGCTATCCCGGCGCCCATTATCAAGTGATCAAGCCAGGTAAACAAGATTGCTTTACCGACGAAACGTCCCCCCCGGTGTTGGCTTAGGAAAAGGAAAAATGGAGCTGTAACGAGGAGCCAGACGACTATAAAAACGAAAGCTCCCGTGCTCCAAGTCAGGGATGATACGAGGGTTCCATATACGCAGAGAATACCCGATAACTGTCCTCTCGAAGAGTGAAGATACACAGGTTCACCGCCCCGCATCTGCGGGCGTAGACCAAAACGCACCATAAGGAGGGCGAAACACCTTGGCGTTTGAAAATCGTTCTTAAGCAACGACTCTAAAGTAAATCGCTTCAGGTGCTGGACCGATAAATGTGGTGCGAATCCGACCCTCAGTCCGCGTGAGACTAGCAAGAGCCCAAGCTCGGTATCATCTGCGTATGATGGAATGATACGGCTTCCCTCAGGGAGGTTCTTGAGGCACCGTACTGCCGCGGGACGAAGGGCAAAAATTGACCCATAAAGAAATGAAACTCGCGCTGGAAGACGCCTAAAAATGAAGTTCATATACAGGTGTTTGTAGCTGGAAAGGAACCCATCTACCGGACACTCCGCCGAAAGCAAGCCCGTCACCGCAGCGACATCTTCATGACTGTGAAAGTAATCAGCTATACTTCGAAAAGTGTCTCGTTCTACCACAACATCTGAATCCACGTTTACTAGGATCTCTCCTGTTGCGTGTTCGAAGCCAGCCAGGCGCACGTCTGAACGCAGCTCCGTCTTTGCTAGCCGTACCACGTGGTCGGCATACTGCCTAGCAAGAAGGACTGAGTCATCCTGACTACCGTCGTCCACGACAATAAGCTCAATTCGGGCCCCCTCGCTCTCACGAATGGCACCGAGACACCTATCAAGCGACCGGCTTGAATTGTACGTGGGAACCACGACGGAAATCAGCGGTAAGGTTGACGATGCGGAATCCATACGGGTAGTGCAGTATCACGCCCTGCGAACGGCGTCGACTCTCCTAAAGGTATACAGTTCTTGCCTCTTTGGTGCTTCTGGGCCAGTACCTACGAAACGCCTGTTTTAGACCCCCGATGACAACCGTTAGCATCATCATCTGCACCCGTAACCGCTCCGCCGGCCTTGCCGCCCTCCTTGCTGCGGTAGCGGCTCAGCGGGGGCTCTCGAGGGGCAATTGGGAAGTCGTGATCGTCGATGATGGATCAACCGACGGTACAAAGCTTGTGGTTGACCAATTTAGCGAGAGTACCGCTGTAAAAACCTTGTACATCTTAACACCACCCCGCGGACTGGCAGCAGCTCGTAACACGGGCGCTCTTCGGGCTTCTGGGGCTCTCTTGTGCTTTACCGATGATGATTGCATCCCGGAAGACTCTTGGCTCGATAGCACGGTGCAGCTTTTTGAAGCTCACCGCTGTGATGCTATTGGCGGTCGCTCACTTGCTTCGTCGGCCAATGGTGTTATTCCAGGTTGGGTGGCTAGCAACTTGGATCTTCTTTGGGGGGCGATCGGGCACTACGATCTGGGAGCGGAGTGGATCAAATATTCCGACGAATTGGAGCCCTTTATTGGCGCGAACATGAGCCTTTCTGCCGAATGCTTTCAAAGTTTGGGCCCATTTCGAACCGACTTAGGGCATGGCACCGGTCGCCTTGGCGAGGATACCGAATACTTCAATCGTCTCCATGAGGCGAACAGAAGCATCTGGTACAATGGAAGATCGCATGTCGTCCACGTGAATGCCGCGAAACGATTCACCTTCGGATACATGGTACGGTGGCAGTGGGCGAAGCTTCGCTTTTTGATGCGGTGCCCGAACCCTAAAAAATCTGCTTCTATGTGGGGTGTGACGAGCTTGGTAGCCGTCGTGGCTACCCGTCTTGCACTTATAGCTAAACGCGTAGCAATTCATGCCTGGTCCGAAAGCAAAAAAAAGATAACTGGTGTAAATGTGCAGTCATCTGGGAAGGGAGATCCGCTCCAATGCGCTTCCTCCAATACCGAATTTCGCCGTTACTTTCGGGTGCATGCAGTGCCTATCATTGTAGCATTCCTAGTCTGCGGGTGGTTTCTATTAAACAAACTCTCATACGGCACGTGGGACCCTTCAGCCTACTTCGCTTGGTGGTACCGCGGTTACCAGATCGCGAGCGTGGGAATGGAGGGACCTCTTCGATTTGATAGGGAGTCACGCAACACACCCTTTCGTGTTGGAGGAGTAGAGTATCCTCACGGTATCTCAGTATCGGCCTACTCTAACGTAGTGCTTAAACAAAATACTCCTTTCACGCGACTGACCGGGCTTTGCGGGGTTTCAGATTCTTCTTGCACCAAGAAGGCGTTGGTAATCTGCCAAATTCGCGTCGGCGACAAAATTGTATTCCACAGTGGCCTGCTCGGTTATGGTCAGGCTGCCGTACCGTTCGATCTCGCGGTTGAACCGAGCCATGAATTTCAACTACTCGTCCACGAGGTGACGTTTCCCAAAGATTGCACACGCGTTAATTGGCTCGAACTTACCACCGATTCTTAGCGGGGTACTCCTTTAACCACTCAGAAAATTCCTCGTAGCGAAAAAGATCGTGCTGCCCCCGGCAGTCAAACAGAACGTATTGCTCGATGCCGTAGGCAATCTCGTCAGACACAACGAACTTGCAACGCTGTTGCAATACTTCTTCAAAATAGTTCGCCTTTGGGGCGTAGTAGTAGCGGGAAAGTCCCCGATTGACTACAACGTAGCTTCCGCCCCGCACGGGGAGGATCTCTCTCGACATGCCTTGTACCAGTATTCCCTGCCGACGCAGGTCGTTTGCTGCTCGAAGCGTTGTTGAGTGAAAGTCTTGTCGATACGGGTCCATTACAGCAGGGCCAGGGAACTCACCAATAAGCCGGCGACTGTACTGCGCTCCTGAAAACCAGTATGCGGGAGCAACCGCGGCAACATTACAAACATCAAGCGCAAGCCCCCCAAATATCACTACCCCGTACATGGCCCTACCGAAAAGACCTCCCTCATTTCTGAAGGCCCGAACCATAAACGCGGCTACCGAGAGATAGGCTAACGGGTAAAGAAAGACCTGATGATGTGGAGCGTCGTACTTGAAGATGGCGGACTTGAGGAAAAGAAAGAGAAAAAGGGCCACATTATTGAGAAGAACAACCTGCTCACAAGAGCTCAAGTTCCTTCGCCTCAAGTATCCAGCGGTCGCAAAAGGAAGAAAGTAACACCACCACGGACCGAATTTCACTACACAGATCACAATTGAGAAGTACCATGGAGCAGTCGCTAGCCCCAATTGCATGGGGTTCCACCATGGCTGGAATTTCCCCTTAAGTGGCATGAATCGAATGAGCTGTGTAAGGTCCGAAATTGGGCTTACAAAATGAGAAATAAAGACTCCACTCACGAGAAGTGCTATCGCTGCACACACCGACCACGAGGTAACCCATTTGGAGTCCCAAGCCAGATGACAAACTACTGTCATCACCAGTAGCAGGGCCAAGGGCGAACACAACACACTACTCCACGCAAGCAACACCACACATATTACGAAAGCAAAACAGCGCCGGATTGAGGTCCGTTGCATCACGCGCGCGGTCGTCACACTCGCCGCAAAGGACAAAAAAACCGCTAGGCTGTTAGCGTGGGTCCCAATCAAAATCGCCGACGCAAGGAGTGGACAAGAAAACGTCATCATTGAGAGCACTACCAGCGCTGTGGTTCGCCCATACATCGAGCGGGCTAGGCACCAGGTGCCCCCAATTGTTAGTACGACAAAGAGGAGGCTCAAGTATTGATGGCCGGCTAGGGCGAAGGGGGAGAAGAAATCTGACGTCCCCGCAAGATGAAGGATTGTACCGACTACAAGACCATCCACTATGTGGGGAAGACGAAACTGAGTGCCATCTATCCAGCATTGCGTAAATGACCACGTGCGGTACAGACACCTAGCGGTTTCAACATCCGCCCACTCATCCCACCCCAGAGAGTATCGATTGATTGCCAAACTATGGAGGTAACAGATCAAACAGAGGCAAAGCAGGACTATCACGACCTCGAATAGCAACCCGAATTTTATCAGCGGCAATTTGAGGGGACGCATCAGAAATAGGAGACACTCTTAACGTAGATATCCAAGTGATTTTAGCTGCTCTACTTGTTCGTTGTTTAGGTGAATGAATGGCCCTCTGGCCACTTCGCGCGGGATGGCTCGCTCCCACTCGTTTAAAATCGACTTCATCCGATCAACCTGTTCAGGACGAGTATTACTCTGGTCGGTGCACAATCCATTTTGCGGTCCCAGGATAGATTGAAGCTCAAATGGTTTTGTTCCTGGCCAATTATCATCGTTACGAATCAGCACGAAGTCGTCATGAATAAGAGCGACCTTATTTGCCTCGCCGAATTCGGTTTCACTTACCACGATCCGTTCGGGATAATTTCCTGATGAACCCTTACCCAGCATCGTTAGCACCGATTCGCCCTGGAACGAGGAAGGTACGGGGATACCCAGATACTCTAGCACCGTGGGCGCGAGGTCTAGGAGCCGCACCCGTGGATGAATGATCTGACCGCTAAAGAGCGGATCCGTCGAATGCCACATTATCCACGGAACCTGCACCTGAGAGCGATACAGTTGAGACCCGTGCCCGCTGCTTTTGGGTACGCAGCTGTGATCAGACAATCCCTCTCCGTGATCGCTAAGCACTATTACGAGTGTGTCTTTCCAGGCTGGCATGGAGAGCAATTCATCAAGGAAACTTTTAAAGTCTGCCGAGACCTGTCGGACCGACTGATAATAAGGCGCGTTCGGCTCGTCCTTAAAGAGTGTCTGATTCCCTCCACGGATTGACCTAGGTCGTTCATGGACGTCCATCACATTTAGCTCAAGGTAAATCCTTTTATCCGAAGGCACCTTTTGGGCTAGGTCGAATGCCTCCCTAAAGATCTCCTTGGCACTTGATATTCCG
>JAYVGZ010000232.1:0-2703 GCA_043771805.1 Pseudomonadota bacterium | reverse complement strand
ACGAAAGGTAAGAGCGCGCTTCAGCCTGCCAGGCAGCTCCTTTCTTAAAGAGCCATGCACGCACTTCTTCAACTCGATCGACGGGAATTGCATCGTACTCGGTTTTGGAGTGCAAACTTTTCGCTTCGCAAGCCCCGAGATTTGATAGCACTGCGGCCGTGAGATCACTTCCATCTTCTGCGAGCATCAACAGCCCTTCAGCTTCATCTGAACGAGTGTCCAGCGAATGTACAAGCAGTTTTACGCGATCGCCGTCCTTAGCAACCAATTCTCGTCTCTGAAGCTCGAACAGTACTGTGCCTGGATGAAGGTCCTGTGAGATCGAGGTGACTAACGCGCCGAACTCATCGTTGTTAACGGAATATGACAAGACTCGCGGTTTGCCCGGCTTTGAGGTGAAGCGTTTGTCGTGACACCATTGCCCAATGACGCGGCTAACTACGCTCAGGTCCCAAGATGTGTGGGTATTCTCGGCCATCAACCGCATTACGTCTCGACGGTGAAGCCCACTCATAATGCTGAGGCGGCTCACATTTGATTTTTCTCCGCGGGCAACAATCTCTTGGTCGGCCACTTTCACGAACGCCATCTTCGCTGCTTCGGTCAAATCCTGAATTGAGAATCCATACCTGAGACATACGCGAACGATGGGCTCAAGAAGAAGGCGAAGGCAATTGAGTCGTGAGTTCTTGGTGTTCATCGTACAATGTGTACTTTACACATTGTAAATTTGTAAGCAAGCTTTTATTGCGTAACCGCTCCGTGATGCAAAAGGGTGGTTCTCACGGTTGAGACCAAATGGCCGATTCCGTTTTTCTTAGTTTGGTGAGGAGAACTTGGGGGCTCCTCTGGCGAAGATCGGGTGAAAGCTTATCGTAAAGCCACAGGCACCTGGAGCGTTGTCTCTCGAAAAACTACCGTACCTGATCACGCCACTTGGTAACCAAAAAACATGCGCCAGTCTCGATAGAGAGCGGGGATCCGCGGACGGTGATCTTTTCGCCCTCTCGTAGGTCGAAGCGACTAACCTCGATAGTAGACCTGCTCGACATCGTTCTAAGAACATTGGTGTCCGTACCAAGATTTAAACTGGTTTCGACCGCCCCTAGAAGTGGCAGCTCCCCCGTCATGAGTGCTGCTTTCTCGGTAGAGTCTACCTTTATACTAGAAAATCGGATGGTCGCTGAAGGGGTGGTGGACGAGCTGAAGTTGAACCACGATCCGGGAAGAGCAATACCCCTAGAAGCGCGAATATTCGCTTGAATCTTCCCTTTTTCATTGGCGCCCATAGCGAAGAGTCCATCAGCCTTCCCCGATACGTAGTACCTTGCTCCTACTGGGGAATATGTCGTAGCTGCAAGAGTCGAACGGGGAACGTACGTACGCGGGCAGATAGCAATCGCTTGAACGCTACAATCAGCGACGGGAGGAATAAAGAAGAGCAGATCGCTCCCTAGTTTGCCTTCTATCCAAACCGAACGTCTTGATCTCTCCGAAAGCGAAACAAGTAGGCCTGCCGCATCACTTGCGTAGCGTGGGAACGACGAGCGAATTAATAGGTCATCAGGAGAGAACTCCAGACGAACCGAGAAGCTCTCAGCCTCGGTTTGTCGACCACCACTGCCGCGCTTGAACTCGATTTCTGTTGCGATGTTTGTATCGGTGACTGCCAAAGCTGCCTTAACGGTGCTCGCGCCCTCGGTAGGGAGCCGAATGCGATCGGCACACAATTCGCTTCTCGCTTTTGTACGTTGCTTCTCTTCTTCGTAATCCCCTTCTTTCTTTGGCGGGGACATTACCCGGGCTAGTAGCGCGTGTGTCTCGGCGTCTAAAGCGGTGGCGGTAATCTCAGGGGTTGCAGGATACGGGCTTTCGTCGGCACGCGCATGCTGGACAGCGAAGAATAGGGCGGCACAAGAGCCAAATGAGAGAAAATAATCGAGTGTGGTTTTCATAGGGCCACCAAAGAATGAACTACTTCTAGTATTGAAGCCATCAGCGGCGCAAGGCGCTTAAGGTGATTGATTGAGTCGATCCTGAAGTGCCTTGAGATGCTCTGGCGTACCAATGTCGACCCATTCTGACCCATCTATCGAATGACCCCATACTCGCTCGGTCGTCTTGGCCGCTTTCAGGAATGGGCGAACGATTGAAAACGCGTCTGAATCGTCCATGTACTGGAACAGCTCTGATGAGGCAACGCTTATACCGCTGAAGGCGAGCAGCTGATCTGAGCCCTTTGCCGGAGAATGAGGGGGGACCTCCTCAGTCCACCCTCTGAGCTGCATATTCGCATTGAAGAACAGGCCGCGCGAAGAATACCGTTGCATAACGGCGAGTGTTGCAACGCCACGCTTTGCCTTGTGGGCTGCCACGAGAGCAGAGAGGTCGCAGTTCGAATAGACGTCTGCATTATGAACAAGGAACGCAGTCTGGCCTTCGAAGAACTCCTTTGCTTTTTTTAGGCCGCCACCCGTGTCGAGTAGTACGGACTCTTCGGAAAATGACACTTGCAGACCGAATTTCTTCTGGGCTCGGACGAAGTCTTGGACCTGTTCTGCATGGTGGTGGACGTTAATCATGACAGCGCGCACACCTGCGGCCTTGAGCCGGTCAACCACATGTTCGAGTAATGTCTTCCCCCCCGCCTGCATCAGGCACTTTGGGTGGTTTTGCTGTTGTGGTTGGAACAGCCATTGACAG
>JAYVGZ010000231.1:0-8393 GCA_043771805.1 Pseudomonadota bacterium | reverse complement strand
AGCTGAAATTGCTGAGCTCCTTCGTAGAGAATTTCCGTTGCCTGATTCTGATACCCACAAGAATGAATTTTCGGATGACGTGGTTATTCGGTAGCTGTGGTTAGTTAGCCCTCATTCGAGATTAAAGAGGCTGCAGGCGAGACTCGCATCCCAGTAGGCTTGGATGCTATAACCCACCATGGCTGAGATCCTGCTCTGCACCCTTAACGCGCGCTACATCCATGCCTCGTTTGGTCTTCGTTATCTCTTGGCGAATCTTGAAGAGATGACGGAGAAGACCACCTTACTCGAATTCGAAATCTCTCAAGATCCAAAAGACGTAGCGGAAGAGATTCTTAGGCACTCTCCGCGGATAGTCGGGCTCGGAGTATACATCTGGAACACCGCAAAAACGTATGAAGTAATCTCGGTGCTGCGACGGGTGAAGCCAGAGATTATTATCGTTATCGGCGGTCCCGAAGTGAGCTATGAAATTGAGGGTCAACCGATAACGGCGCTCGTGGATTTTGTGGTGTCCGGGGAGGGTGAAATTGTCTTTCGGGAGCTGTGTCGCTCGCTTCTCTCTGGTGTGCGCCCAGACGGCAAGATCATTCACGCAAAGCTCCCAGATCTGGATCAGGTGGCTCTTCCTTATGAGCTGTACTCAGAGGACGACCTCGCCAATCGGGTTGTGTACGTTGAGGTATCGCGTGGGTGTCCCTTTACTTGCGAGTTCTGCCTCTCCTCTCTAGACTTGCCGGTACGACAGTTTGACCTTGAGCGTGTACTGGCGGCGCTCGATTCGTTGTACGTGAAGGGGCTACGAACTTTCAAATTCGTTGACAGGACATTTAACCTCAACTTGCGAACTGCGACGAAGATTCTGCAGTTCTTTCTCGACAGAATGGAACCTGGGCTTTTTGTTCACTTTGAGATGGTGCCCGACCGGTTCCCAAAACAGCTACGTGAAGTCGTAGCGCAGTTTCCGCCGGGCAGTTTGCAATTTGAAGTTGGTATTCAAAGCTTTAACCCACAGGTCGGCGAACTCATCAGTCGTCGTCAAGACTTCGTTAAGATCGGTGAAAACCTCTCGTTTCTCAGGCGTGAAACTGGCGTCTACGTTCACGCAGATCTGATAGCAGGGTTGCCAGGAGAGGATATTGAGAGCTTCGGGCGTGGCTTCGATACCCTTGTTGCGCTTGACCCGCACGAGATTCAGGTTGGAATCTTAAAGCGTCTACGCGGCACACCTATAGTTCGCCACGATCTGGAGTGGGGGATGCGTTACTCAGAGGAGCCACCGTACGAGGTGCTGCAGACGAAGTTGATGGATTTTTCCACGCTCCAAAAGATGCGCCGGTTTGCGAAGTTTTGGGACTTGGTAGCGAACAGCGGGAATTTCAGAAATACTCGGGTCGAGATCTGGCGAGAAGCAGAGTCTCCCTTCCACTCGTTTATGGAGTTGAGTGAATGGTTGTACTCACGGTTGCAGCGGCGAAGCGGAGTAAGTCTCAAATCATTGACAGCGCTGCTGTATGAATTTTTAGTGTCCGAGAAGGGGCGCTCTGCTGAAGAAATTGGACCATTAATGGCGCGCGAGTACTGTCAGGGTGGAAGAACAGACCTACCTCTGCCCTTAAGGCCGTATGTATCGGAGGTCGAAGCGGTGCGGGTGGCGCACCCGGTTAAGTTGAAGCGCCAGCAACGAACCGCTAACGGGTGAGGTTATGGCAAAGGGTTTGGGTTTCTTTGAAAGAGTGCGCCACAGCCTCTTTGATGTTGCGTCTGCCGTTGTGCTTCTGGGGGTATTTGCGAATGACCCGCTTCTGCAGAGCACTGCGAGCGAGGCCCTCTCACAGCTTTCGGCGCGTGGCTACACAACAGCCTCCTCCGATGCACCTGTCTCTGTGTCGCCGATTGGTAGTTCCTCCTCTTCTGCTAACGCACCGTCACATTCTGCTAACGCACCATCACAGCATGCAGGTAACTGGCAACCGGGGAGAATATTCCTGCGACCACAGCCACGTGGAGCTTCAGGAGTATCACAGTACCTCCGGCATGAACTGATGCATGAAGCCAACTACCGCACCTGTGGAGCCTCACTGCCGGCGTGGGGTAATGAGGCATCTGCATTGGCATTCAGCGGAGAGCTTCAAGGGCTCGCAAACCTTCAGCCGACTGCAGCTGCTTTATCGTCGCTTAGAAAAACCGTTCGTCTTGGAGCGCGCCTTACCCCGACTCAGATGGGAACAGTTTCACAGCTGGTCGCCCTGCATGGATGGCCCGAGACCCCGTGTGGAGTATCTCAGACGATTGATTCATTGCTTCGGGGTGCTGAAAGGAAAGAGAGATCCGGATTTTCGTATGTTCTAATAAATGTAAACTCTGGCCGAATCCTTGATGTGGCTGGTGACGCACGTTCTGCACTGCCGATAGGATCCCTGCTAAAATTTCCATACGTAGCAAGCCTTGGTATGGCGGGTGTCGCCGGTAGTGCTGATGAACTTCTGCGAAGTGATACTCAGGCGCTAAAGAAACGGCGGGTATACCTCGAAGAGGAGCGGTATCTGCAGCTGGTATCGCTTGGGAATACCTCCTCGTCGAAGAATCTCTCGGCTAGCACGATGTTGGGAGAGCGCGATCTGCAAGGAACATTTCCAATGACCTTCACGCTCGCCCAGGCAGCGCTTCTTATTCGGAGCAGTATCCTCCTGGATCCCACCCGCTTTGAAGGTCTCGTGCATCAAGGCATCACCCCGCAATCGACACTTGCACGATCCGGATCCAATTTTATAGCAATCCTGCAGCGGCTGCACGCTGGGGCGAAGACAGGGAGCGTTAGTGACAAGCTGGGCGTCCCAGCGGTCGGTCATCTTTCCGTGTTCTGGCCAGCACAGGCCCCGGTGCTCCTCGCCGTGTTCCGCGCCGCGGATAAACGGGGAGTCGACGTTGCTGAAATGGTAACTCCCTTACTCTCAAAGTGGGCTGATGAATTTCCGGTGGATGAGCAGGTGGTTTCGGTCAGGCTACTCTCCCCCGTTCCGCGTTCGGCGTGGAACATGACTCCCGACACCACACGTGGCGAATGCTCTCCAATGTTGTCAACGGCAGGCGCTCGTTTCTCAACATGTGGGAGTTGGAAAATTCACACTGACGCGAAGAAAGCCCGCAGGGAGCGTCTCGTTTTTGGTGTGGTAGCTCACGACGGAGACACCCTAGTGACCGACCCAGAGAGTTATGCTGACGGAGTTGTCTATGCAGAAGGGAAGGATCTACCCCGGTTTGCGAAAGAAGCGCTTCGTGCGGTCGCACACTGGAATGGCGTTCACGGGTCTGATCGCCATGCACCGCGTAAGAGCTTGTGTGATACTAGCCATTGCATGGTGTTTCAGGGGGGTGATATCGAGTCGTTGAAAGTGAAAGGCGTCAGCACACAACGGCAGCTACTAATGATGCTGAATAGATTGGATGCACATCGCTCGAGGAATGAGCGGGGATGGTTTCTCTTCTCAAGCGGGGGAGATTCACCCTGGGAGAGTCGTATTTCGGCCGAACTCATCGCGGCACGAGCTAGTGAGGGCACTGTTCTTGATGTCCGGCGAGAGCGTACTCGTGATGGCTCGGTAGGAGTACGTCTTTACTACCCTGAGCATGATGAGGCTATATCATGCGATCGAGCGATGACGCTCTTTGACCTTAAGGGGTGTCCGGATTCTATCGTGCCAATGAGTGGGGGATATGTGTTCAGTGGTCGGGGCGAGGGACATGGGGTTGGTTTATCGCTTGCAAGGGCGGCCGAGCTGGCTCGGTCTGGGGTTGGTGCAGAGGGGATTCTGAGGGATGCGTATGGGGATCGGTGATTGCGCAAGTAATTTCTGGAATGCCTCTGGTGGTTATAATCGCAATTTGATGTTGCATCTGTGTGCGCTCGCTGAGGCAGAGAGAAGGCGGCTGAGCGATCCATTTGACTGTCTGGCCATTTGACTGCCTGGCTCGCCGCGAAAATCAGGCTGTACCAAATATAGGCGGCCCCTTCAATGATATCGAAGCTCTCGCTAAGCGCTCTGGAAATGATTTTTGAGCCGACGGGTTTGGTATTTGAAAAACCGGCTAGCCCGGCCACTTACCTTGAACCGCGAGAGAGGGGGGCTCGATCCGTTGACCGCGGGGATGTTGGCTAGTGTGCCACCGGATACCCTGATCGAATACACGCTGTGGCCGTGGAGCTTATCGGAGATAAACGCATCGGAAAAGGCCTAGTAGCTGTGACGTTCTGCCTCGCGTTTTCCCGTAGGAGGCGGGTTACAGTTTCCTGGAGCGCCTACGCTTTTTCAGGCTGCTGTTTTTCCCTATCAAATCCAGCGAGAATGCTGCGGCTGCTGCTACGGTACCGCCCTGCACAAGCCCGTGTGAGAGCGCGCCGTGCGACGTCTGTCACTCCGCTCCGAGCAAGCGTTGAATTTCCAAAATGGTGAGAGAGGATCTGGTATTCTGGTGCCGATAGATCGATTCCATCTCGGTACAGTTCATACCAGCTGCATTGTCCAGCGCGTGCCCACCTTAGATCTGCGGGTGATGTGGCCTCAACCTCAATCCTTAGAAGCGGAAACGGGGGTGCGAAAAGCGGAGTTGTCTTTGCGGCAGCGAGCGGGTCGGGCCTTTTGCCGGCACGGATGAAACTATCGATACAAACTACTCCGGTGGAACCGCTTCGGCCAATCTTTGCCTCTGCAGTACGCCTCTCTTTCTGCACACAACCACGACTTGTGTACGGAAGGAGAGCGCCCCGAAATATCTCGGAATCGATTGCAAGAACTTCTTCAGTTCGCGTGTCCGATTGTTTCTTGCCCTTGATCGTTATGTCGTAACTGGTAGCTCCTGCGAGCGGGCCGGAGATCCAACTCGTCTGTCTAATTCGTGCCTTTGTGAATACCTTCGACTTTACTGCTTCGGCAGCAGCACGTTTGCCGAACTGCAGCTGTTGAAGGGTCCAACGAATAGCGTGTTCGGTGAATCGGCTGTGGATGGGGTACTGGGTGATAATGCACCGAGGGAGTGCCTTGATCGTCGAAATTGCATCGCTTGAGAGGAGAGCGGTCGGGGTTAGAAATGCGAGTTCTGATTCGGTACAGATTGCGGCCGATGGGCCAGTTATGCGCGAGGATGGGTGTTCAGGGCTCATTGTGCATGTTCCATCGCGGCGAGTAATTTCCGCTTCTTCGCGCGCTTGATGGAAGTATGATGAGAACGTGTCAGAGGCAGGGTGCGGGAAGTAGCTGCCGACGGGGCAGAGCTTGACCTGGGAGGGTCACGGGGCTGCTTACGTCATCGATGACGGAGCGCAGGCGGGCCATCTAACACTCGATATTTTCTAGAGGAACCAACCATTTGATTCTTGCAGCCGACGGATTTACCCTCCTCGCTGTGTAGACGATACGACGTTAGGAAAAGGGCGTTAAGACAGCCAAGGAAGAAGCCGAAAAGAGGAATGGAGCTATTGTGGCGAATCAACAAGTGACAAGCGTCTATTCTTTTGCGCCAATATCTGGGGTACGGAGCTCTGTACCTTAGCTCCGGAACAAGAAGTTCAGCCACCGCAGCATGCTCTTCCCTTGACCCTTCTCCTTAAGGTATGACCTTACAGTCTGTGGATTGTTAGACCCCATGAGCCATTCCCCCATCACTTCAAATGACCCGGCAGCACGACGCGAGAGTTTACTGATGCCCATCTGTTTCTCGTCTGAAGTTCCTTTTACTTTGGACAGGGCTTTAAGCCTGCCGAGACAGGAAATTTCCAGGCCCTGGCTCCACTTGCAACCACAAGAAGACGGCTTGGAGTCGCTTTCCTCCCCAATTCGGTGGAGCCTCGCGCACGATAGCAAGGCTCTCTGGTTCTGTGCATCTATTCCGGGCTCTCCGATTTACGACACATCCCTTAAAGGTGGAGAGTTTGTCGAAGGTCTTTGGGAATCGGACGTCGCCGAATTCTTTCTTCGAGACGGCCATACCGGAGCCTACCAAGAGTTCAACGTCAGCCCCGCCGGCGCTTGGTGGACATGCTATTTTTCAGCCTACAGACAGCGCGCGGCAGTTAATCACCGTCCCGAGACGATCTGTACTCACGCCTCAACTGACAGATCCTCGTGGCAGGTAGCATTTGCCGTGCGAACTGATGAACTGAGCGTGGCATTGGATCGCAACACCCAGCTACACGTGGCCTTTATCAGGGCCTTGCCGACTGATTCATCGAAGCAGGAGTTTTTTTCGTCTCGCCAGCTCCCCGGCATAGAGCCTGACTTTCATTGTGCAGAAGTCTTTGCTCCAATCCAGTTTGAGGCCCTTTGACCCCTATAAACCGAGGCCTCGCAGAGTGATGAAGGATCTCACCAGTACCGCTGTACTTTCTTCAGAGAAGACCCTGCCCGTTTCCGAACAGCCCCCACCGAGCGCTCCGCCAAAAGTAGCGCTCTTCGACATAGACGGCACACTGGTACGCCCCGATCACTCTATCGATCCGCGTATCCCTCCGCTCTTGCTTCACCTTGAGCGTAAAGGGATTAGTGTTGGTTTCGCCACGGGGCGGGCGCTGTTTGGCGCTACCTCTATCCTTGCTCAGATACCGGTAAACGGCCCGAGCATGTTCTTCTCAGGTAGCCTTGTCTGTCGCCCGCAATCTGGAGAAGTGCTTTTTGAGCAGGGGATGGAGCACGAGGAGATTTTTGCAATTGTAGAAGAGGCGAAGCGCCGTCACGTATATGTAGAGCTGTATACCCGCGCGGGATACTTCGTCGAAGAGCTCTCTCCACTCGCGCACATGCACGGCGAATATATGGGGTACTTACCGAAAGTTTGCTCTTTCACTGATCTCGCAGCGCGTCAACCGGTCTTAAAGGTGGTGCTTATTGGTGAAGAGGGTGGGAGTTCGGGGAGCACTACACATGCGTGCGATGAGGTAGTACGCAAATTCAGCCACATCCCGTGTGGTGTGTCATTTGGGGCAGCGCATCCCGGAATTGTCTTTGCAAATTTTACCTCAGTCCGCGCCTCCCGCGAGCGTGCGCTCGACGTGATTACTGAAGCTGTCAGGGCTCACCGTTCTGAGGTCGCTTCATTTGGGGATGCAGCTGCAGACCTCGAGTTTATCGAGCGAGTAGGGTTCGGCATCGCGATGGGGAATGCGCTTCAAGAGGTTCGGGGCCGGGCGCAGTACGTGACCGAGTCGGTCGAGGCGCACGGGGTATTGCCTGCGCTGAAATGGCTGTTCTCGCTTTAGGGGCCACAGAGGGGCCCGTCGCAGCCTAGCTTTTTTGCGTAACTCTAAATAGTTAGGGCAGTTGACTGAATTTTTATACGGCGCCGAATCCTCACGCCTCCTCGGCCCCTGTGCACCGTACGGTGCATCCATCCTCGTACTAGCGCAGCAGAGCTAAGTGCTTGAACGCCCGCTTGTCTCGCTCCCTTCTGTGTGATAGAACGCTCAGGTCTTTGGCAGGTCCCTGCCTATGAATGCAACCCTCTCACGGGCGAGCGTTCGACTCGTTATCCTGGTTATCGAAAGATGGTTTATCAGGGTCGCGCAAGAAGTGGCGGGGGCTAGGGGTCCGTGTAGCGATGAGATTCCGTCATTGGGATCTCAAAGTAGTATCTCTGGGCTGTACTCTGGGTTGTATATCCGGACTGTATCTCCGAATTGGGGTGCACCGGATTGCGGTAGGGGGGAGCAAAGATGTTGTTGTTAGGAGTGTACGCGTGTCAGCAAAGCCATCTTCAATGAAAGCCTCGTCACCAAAGGACCTCCCGGTGAACGATGGTTCTCTATGGAGTATCATTCGGAAGATCACAGATGATATCGGCGTAGAGCTTTTTGATATTGATCTGCCGTCTGATGGTTCCGGTAGTGCCGGAGTAGGCGTTTTACGAGTATATATCACTCGGTCGAAGATAAGTGGTGATGCCGAGCTTCAGAGCAAAGCGGAGCACGACTGTGCTGCTACGGAAGACGCTGCTACGGAAGACGCTGCTAGGGAAGATACCGCTTTAGACGACGAACTCGTTGTAGAGGGTTCGTCAGATCAAGGTGTTGGTCAGCAGGTAGGAAAGCGGAGCGGAATCTCCCTCGAGCAGTGCTCGCGCGTAAGTAAACGAATTTTAGATATTGATGAGAGTGATGGGCTCATCCCGGAAGGGTGTGACCTAGAAGTTTCAAGTCCTGGAATTAATCGACGCTTGAGAAGGCTGGACCACTTCACAGGCGCTATAGGTGAAAGAGTCCGAGTGAAGTTTCGAAGCGAGAAGAACACGAATCAGGTTGTCACCGGATTGTTAGAGGGCGTCAATGGTGACGTGCTTCAGATAAAAGGTGAAGATCAGGGGCAGACGGTAGCCGTGCAGCTCGGGGATGTGAAAGAAGCTCG
>JAYVGZ010000230.1:0-13131 GCA_043771805.1 Pseudomonadota bacterium | reverse complement strand
TCTGGATGAAAGAGGTGGTCTCTGACCCCGTGACGACGTTGGTAACGGAGAGCCTCAGGGAGAACGGAGTGTGGATCAACAGCCTATGTCGCACAGAATTGGAAGAAACAATCGATCGGATCGGGCGTTGTGAAAGTGGCATAGGTGCGGAGGACCGGGTCGCCCTTGGAAAGCTCAGAGATTTCTTTGGCCGTAAGGATCAAGAAGATGTCTTATTTGGTGAACATCGCGGAGATCGCGAGCTGGAAGCGTTAGGTCAACTTGAGGCAACGTATCTTAGTATACCTCAAGATTCTAATGATGCCATTTACAGCCGCTTAGTTGGTATTCAATCCAAACAGCTTGAGATATCAGAAAATGAGGTTTTGAGCTCTCTTGGATTGGAGCCGGAAGTCGTAGCACGGTTGCGAGAATCGCTCCTCGAAAAGGGAACCAACCTATATGAACTTCTAGTGGAGCCTTCGCGAAACTCACTGCCAGCCCTTGAAGTTCAGGTAAAGCATGAATGGCCCACCTCATTCTCGCCGGTGAGTTCGACCTTTTCCGAGTATCGGCGACATTTAGCCGATGAATGTCGTCAACAAGATGTAGTCGCCGAGCACATTAAGAACTCACTCAACACATGGCGACTCAATTTCCAGGCCTCTGGGGAGAAATTTTCCGTAGAGTCATCCACCCTCCATAGTGATGAGTACATCGACGATCCGAAGCCCGGCTTGGAAGGAGAACCGTATACTGTAGTTTCCGCCGGAGAGCGTCCCACACTTAGTCTGGATAGTCGTCTCAGGTTCATAGAAGATACCATGCGGGCACTTCCGGACTTTGAAATGAGCACCGTTGAGGTGCAGAGCTCCCAGCTAGATTCGATTGCCGTTCCACCAGGGGCGAAAAATATTGCAGTGACGGTCGAGATTCCAGAGCCAATAGACACACAGATGTCATTTTTAGCTTTTAGTGTTGATATGCCGGTTGTAGTAGAGATGCACTCAAAATATTCCTCGGAGCCGGCGAGTCTTGCACTCTTGCCATCGGAATGGCTCGTGGTCTCGCATGATGTAACAGCGATGCTAGTAAGTGGCGGTTCACTGGGTGACGCGCAATTGATCGGGTTTACTGTCAGGGTAACCGAAGTGGAGGAGAGCTCGGTATAAAGCCGGCACCCTCAGATGCCAGTAAGCGAACTCACCGACTCACTCCTACTCTCCGCGCTCACTCTTGCACTCACGCCCTAAGAGATACGAACAGAAACCCCTGAATCATCCCTCTCCGCCCCGCGCACCGCTACCGAGATGCGGTCAACCGCCCCAACTTCTCTTTGAGCAGACGCCACCCCGAGCTCCTCGAACCGACGCACCGATGGCAAAACACGCGCTTCAAGCGATCCAACAGCGGTATTGAAGTCCTTAACGGTAGAGTTGAGGCTTCTTCCAAGCTTCACAAAATGGTCACAAAAAATCTCAAGCCTATCGTACAGCTCTCGCCCAAGCACGCTAATCTCTTTGGCACTCTCCTCGAGGTGAAGCGTCTGCCAACTACTCGACACGAGTGTAAGAAAGCTCACAAGACTTACGGGGGTAACGATAAGAACCCGGCGCTCAAACGCATACGCAGGGATACCTTGCTCGCACTCAAGCGCCGAGGCATACAGACTTTCTGAGGGGAGGAAGAGCATAGTAAATTCGAGCGCACCAGAAACTGCTCGGGGGTAATCACGTTCAGCAAGCGTACGAATATGTTGCTTGAGTGCTACCACATGCTCGGTCAATTTCTGTTGACGTGTTGCCTCATCGGGTGCACCTGCGGCTTCGAGGCAGGCATTCAATGAAACTTTTGCGTCGACAACAAGCTTTCGTTGGTGAGGAAGAGCAATGATGAGGTCTGGCCGACTCCCATCCTTACCAACGGCTTGCTCACTAAAGTCGCAGTGCGCGCTTAAGCCCGCCGACTCTACGACATTTCTGAGTTGAGCCTCACCCCAGCGGCCTTGAACCTTAGTGCTTTTCAGCGCCGACGAGAGACGCGCAGTCTCTGCCCCGAGCCGCTCGGAACTCTCTTTCAAAGTGCTCATAAACCGTGTGAGATCTCCGTGGCCCTTTGACCGCTCTCGCTCGGCCTGCTCAATCTTCAGATCAACTTTGCCAAGAATCTCCTTAATTTGCCCGCCAACAAGATCGAACGCCTCACGTTTTACGTCCAGCTCCCCCTTAGCTACCTCAATGCGCTGACCAAGAACTTGCTCTGCTAGTTGCAGGAACGTTTCGTTATTGCTTTTTAGTGCGCGGGCTGAGACCTCAGCAAACGCCCCCTGCAGCTCCTCTCGGGCACGAAAAATCGACTCTTCCTGCTCTGCTCGGTGTGATTCACTGTTCAGTAGCTGTTCTTGCAAAACTGCGATTTTCGTTTCGAGCAAGGATTGCTGTTGAGCCGCTGCCAACGAGGCTCTCATTCGGCCAAAAACGGAACCAATGAGAGTACCGAGGACAAAGGTAGCGATGCAGGTATAGGTCATATCCACGTCCTAGTTCCTCCGCGAGCCATGGCAGGGTAGGATGCACGGGTAGTTTGTTAGTTTAACGCGGTTAAACACACCCACACCCCTTAGGTAAGACTCATCCCGGAGGAAAAGGATCCAAAAAAGACGTTTGTCGTCAAAGAGTAAACTTCTCGATAACGGTTGAGGTCACCACTGGAGCCACCGTCATCTCGAGCTGAAAGCGAGAGATCCACGCCAGATCAACCGAAACACTTCAAGCAACCTAGTGATAGAGCGATCTGAAGTGGCCTCATCGCTTGCGCTCTGAGTGCCCGCACTTCGCATTAGAGTGACCGCACCCGGCATCGGCGTGACTGCACCCCGCATCGGAGTGACTGCAATTTAAGTTGCGGCCGTATCACACGCCAATGAAGTTAGAGCGATACACCTTCTCTCGACCACTCAAACACATCACTTCGAATATTTTCAAATGCTTATACCTAAGCAAAACTAGATTGGAAAATTCGACCAACTCAGGAGTAAACTTCGTCGCTGCAGGTGCAAGGCCGCTTACAGTGGCGCGCCGAAGGAGAACATCGGAACCGGAGATTTCTCGCCCTCTTGCTTCTCTACCGGGAACCCAAGCTCGACCCGGATTGGACCAAGGGGTGAGTTCCACCGAATACCTGCCCCGTAGGCACGCCGAAGATCTTGCGCTCGCATCGACTGATTATCGTCGAATGCTTGTCCAACATCGTAGAATATCACACCTCTAAATCCCGCTGAATTAATGAGGGGGAAGATGAGCTCAAGCGCATTTAAGAACTGCTTACTACCGCCGTACTCATTTCCGGCTGAGTCTGTCGGACCAAGAGATCGCACGCGGTAGCCACGCACTGAGTTAATGCCGCCCGGGAAAAATCTTCGGAAAAGTGGGAAAGGATCGTCAGTATTGCTCTCTCCGTAATCGAATGTCGTGCGATTGGAGATAACGATATCTCCGACTTCTGTCTTAATAATCGGATAGTACCACTGATTTCTGGCTTCTAAGAGGTAGAAGTCTGCATCGCCGCCAAGCCCCGCTAGTTCGACCGAGAACTGCTGCTTCGAGCCACTTGAAGGATTTAGTGGATTGTCGATCGTATTGCGAGTGATGCTCGGGCTGACGGAAGAGGATACCAATCTGCCCTGCGAGTCGACTACAAGTGGGGCAGCGGACTCATCGATATCCTTAATATTGATCGAGGATAAGTCGTATTTTAAGCCCATAAAAATGTCTTGGGCCCACTCTCCAAAAAGTTCTTCCGCTGGGTATCCGGCTGAAACACCAAATCCTTGTTGTTCACGGCGAAACTTAAAGTAGTTGCGATCAGTTCTTAAAATATCCAGCCCGAGGGAGAGATTCGTATCGTTAACTCGAGGGTCATCGAAGGAAAGAATCTGGTTGTTGGCGAAGGTACCGAAATCAAGGCTTAGGTTCGCACGTCTCCCCGTTCCAAATAGGTTGTTCTCGGAGAGCCGCGTATTAAAGATAGCTCCGTTACTCGTGGCGTATCCGGCTCCTGCACTGAAACTACCAGTCGTGCCTTCTTTGACATTTACGTCAAGGTCAACCTTTGCGGGGTCGTCAGTAGCCTGATTAGTAATAGTGGCTTCATCAAAGAGTCCTAGCCTCTTTAGGAGAGCCTCGCTCCGCTTTATCTTTGAGGCCGAGTATATCTGCTGCTCTTCAATTCTCAGCGTCCTGCGAACTACGTTATCGTAGGTTTTCTCGTTACCCGATACGTTGATACGATTAACGCGGACAAGGTTACCTTTAGCGACTGCGAACTCAAGGTCTACTGTACCGTCACCCTTATTCAATGCGGTCTGAGGTACAACGTTCGCGAACGCGTAGCCAACATCAGCAAATTTGTCAGTTATCTTAAAGATATCCTCACGTACTTTCGATGCGTTGAAGACTTCTCCGCTTTCGGATTCGATGCCGTCTACAGTCTTCGCCTCATTACTATCGATAAGGTCGCCCGAGGCCCGTACTTTTCCGATCCGGAACTCTTGGCCTTCAGTGATGTCGAACACTACCACGAGACCATCATCTTTCTTCTCAACTAAGGCCTCCCCGACCGCCCCCTCAAGAAACCCGTGGTCGAGAAGATACTGTCTTAGGATCTGCTTATCTCCCTCGAGCATCTCTTGGTTAACGCGGCCAGTTCCGAATAGCCACGAGTTCCACCATTTGTAGTCTTTCACCTGGATCTGCTCTCGCATCTCATCGTCGTCGAGAAGCTTAACACCACGGAGAGTTACATCGGTAACACGGTACCTCTTCCCTTCCTTCACGGAGAAAGTGAGATCTACCTCGTTATCCCCAACCGGGATGGTGGAGTAGTCAAAAGCTGCGTCGTAAAAACCCTTTCCTTGGTAAAAGCTCACTGCTTTTTTTGTCAAAACCAGAATCTTGGTCTTATCGATAAATCGGCGTGCATCAACTTTTAGCACTTCGGTAAGGTCGGTCTCTGAAACTTCCTTGTTCCCTTTTACGAAAACTTTCCGAACTACCGGCTTTTCAACCACTGAGTACTTAAGCTTCGATCGCCCCGCCGAACCCGGGAGAGCGGTAACCGTCACTTGATCAAAGAATCCAGAATTGTAGAGGGTCTTTATATCAGAACCGATCTGGGCAGAGGTGACAGTTCCAGGTGCAGCCTTAAGCTGCGCTTTGATAGCGTTTCCATCAATTCTACGATTACCTTCGACCACCACACTTTCGACAAGGTACACCTCTCCCGTCCCCTGTTGAGGCTCTGACGACTGGGCGTATACATCGTAGTAGGGACAAAAAGGGCCGCTGAACACCGCTAGAGAGATGGCGAATCCAATTCGAAGCTTCCGCAGCTGTGCTACTTGTAACGGTGATAATGTCATAGGTATACGCCTTCTTGAAGCTTCTGAGGCTTCACCAGTGAGCCACCAGGTAACATCTCAACCACAATATCAAGGCTACGCGCAAGCTCTTGATTGTGAGTCACTATTACTAATGTATTACCAATCTCTCTATTCATTTCCAGCAGGAGCGCTTGTACCTCAGCGGCCGTTGCTACATCCAAGTTCCCTGTCGGTTCGTCCGCCAAGATTACCGCTGGTTTTGTTATGAGTGCACGTGCAATTGCCACCCGCTGCTGCTCTCCACCCGAGAGCTGCGAAGGTAGGTGGTTCATCCTACCTTCGAGCTTCATGCGCAACAGCAGCTCTTTTGCTTTTTGCTGAGCCGCCTGCTCGGACTCGCCTACCATAAGGAGCGGCATCGCCACATTTTCTACCGCAGAGAACTCCGGGAGCAGATTATGGAACTGAAAGATAAAGCCCACATTCCGAGCGCGGAAAGCAGCTCGAGCATCCGAACCGAGAGAGCTAACGATCACATCTCCGTACAGGACAGTGCCCGAAGTAGGACGATCGAGCCCACCGAGGAGGTGCAGAAGAGTTGATTTGCCAATTCCCGACCTTCCGATGATCCCGACTGATCCTTGGTTTGGAAATGTGAAAGTAAGCTCGTCAATGACGGTTAACGTCCGATCTGCATCTTGGTATGACTTTGTGAGGCATGAGACAATCAACTGCATCTGAATATGAATCCTCTAGTCGTGCCGAAGGCCTTCGCTCGGCTCAAGGAGGGCCGCTCGGCGAGCCGGATACACCGTCGCGAAGAAACAGATAAGGAATGCTGCTACGCCGATTACTATGAAGTTAGTGAGCTCAATCTGGACGGGAAGCTTCGACATGTTGAAAATTCGCTCATCTAAGGGGAAGCCGTACTCTCGAAGCGCGATACACCCGCCGTATCCGAGCAGAAGCCCAGTTGTGGTACCGAGCCCGCCGATAACCGCACCCTGAATCCGGAAGATTCTGCTGACACTTGCCGTTGAAGCGCCGAGGGTTTTCATGATGGCTATATCTTTCCGCTTCTCAATAACGATCATTATGAGGGTTGTTACTATCGAGAAGCTAGCCATCACAATGATCAGCAACAGAACCAGGAAGTACACCCTCTTCTCAAGCTGGATTGCATCCCACAAAGGTTTGTTAGTAGCGGTCCAATCGGTCGCGGTAAAACCCGCCTCCAATCCCCCTAAACCGTCTGTAATTTTCGCGGCGACTTGAGGTGCCTCATCTATGTTGTTCACACGCACCTCAAGACCCGTGACAGAGTCACCCATCTCGAAGAAACGTTGCGCCTCCTCTAACGCGATGTATGCAACCCCGTCCTCGTACTGACTGAGGCCAGAGCTGTAGGTGCCCGCAACTACGAAGCGGCGGAAGTTAGGAACAAGGCCGAATGGGGTAGAACTCACCTGCGGGGATAGGATAGAAACGGCGTTACCTGAATAAACGAAAAGGTTTCGAGCGAGTCCGCGTCCAAGAAGGATCCCTGGTACCCGCACCTCATCTTCCTCGCCAGATGCCAGAAGGACTGATACAGAAGGCGGATTAAAGAGCCTATCCAGTGGCACTCCCCGCTCTACGGTACTGGCGACTTGGTCGGCCGAGGCACTCCCTTTCTCAATCCCACGCACAAGAAGCCCAGCAGAGCGGGATTCAGATCGGACTAACACTTGATGATACGTAAAGGGCGACACCGACGTTACGCCGTCGATGCTACGAACTTTATCTGCAACGCTCCGCCATGCCTCTACTTTACCGCCGATTTTGTTAACAACAACGTGGGAGTCCGTCCCGACAATCTTCTGTTTTAGCTCGAACTCAAACCCCGTCATTACCGCCATGACGATATTGAGCACCATGACCCCGATTGCCACACCCACTACAGATATCACGGTGATGATCGAGATGAAGGCTTCTGACCGCTTGCTCCACAGGTATCGTAAGGCTATTTTTCGGGAGAAGGCCCATGAAGTCATCGGCGTCACGATAGCTATGCTGCGGTAAGACGTCAATGAATCCAAAGTGCTATCGCACGGTTTGTTTGTGGTATTGGTTGGATCGTGAAACGCTTTGCCGGCATCTAACTTGTACGCGTTGAACCACGATGATGTAGCTCAATACGCCCCACGAAGGGGTTAGACCGGTATCCTTTGATGCTCTTAAGGGTGATAGCACTCATCAGCATAGCATTTGCAGTGGATTTCTTTTCGCCAGGCGTGTTGCTCGGCGGGGGAATCCGCAATGCTATGGCCCAAAGTCACAGCTCAAATGCCCTCACTGGTTCCACTCCGCCCTCCCCCACTTCAACGGGACCGACAGCCGCGAAGGGGCAGGGAAAGTTCATTCGAAACATCACTATTCGAGTCCGCGATGTTTTTGATAACACCGACGAAACGTTCCTCTACTCAGTTGCAAATTCACTGAAGGTAAATACGCAGGAGAGTGTTGTTCGCCGGGAGCTCCTGTTTAAAGAAGGAGACCCGTATAGCCCCTTTGCGATAGCTGAAACGGCACGAAATCTCCGCTTGCTCCGTTATTTACGTGAAATTCGGGTACAACCGAAGTTCGATGGAGACGCGGTGGATGTTGAGATTGAAGCCCGCGACACCTGGACCTTCATCCCTGGAATCACCTACTCATCGGGGACCGGGCGGCGAAGCCAGGCCGTAACACTATCCGATTCTAACTTTCTCGGGAGCGCCGCGCGGATCGAGGGTCGGTACGGGCAAGAACAGCAACGAGAAAGTTTCGGAGTGGTGTATTCTGACCCCCAGTTCATGGGAACCAGGAAAAACTTCGAAGTAGCAGCTATCGATCGCTCTGACGGCACGGTCTTGGAATTTACGTACCGTCAGCCCTTCAGAAGTCTACGGCAACAGGAAGCGTGGAGTTTCCAGGGTGGTACGGCAAACACCATCGGGCGCCTTTTCGATGTTGGCACAGAGTCATATATCTTTAGGCAGCGTAACGACTCATTTGAGGCGCTCTACACCTTTGCGGGGCCGAGCAGAGATAGTAGTGAAGACTCACAGTACTCCGGCATCTACAAAGGGCAGCGAATTCTTTCCCGACGCTACTCTGTAGGGTACGGGTACAACTCTGATGCTCTCTCTGAGGCAGATGCCCAAGACTATGAGACTTTAGATCTGAACCCGAATGAGGTTAATAACGACCCGACGCTCCTTCCTGTTTCACGGCGCTTCAGTGGTCCGCTCTTTCGGTATCAGAATATCCAACCGAACTTTATTTCGATGAACTACATCGATCGTTTTGATCGAGTTGAAGACTACAACCTTGGTGACGAAGCGCTTGCTACCCTGCACATTGCTCCCCGTCAACTTGGATCGAGGCGAAATAGCGTTATTGCTTCGGTCAATCGAAGCAGAGGTTGGAAGTTCTCTGATACCGCTTTCCTACGCGGCGAGGTGGGAGGCTCCACACGTTTCGAAGATGAGACCTTGAATAACACTCTCCTTCGTACTGAGCTCAAATACTACAACGTGATAGGAGATTGGTTCATCGGCGATACGTTTCTGGGGCGCCACACACTTGTCGGCAATTTTTTCGTCGACTTCGGTGAAAAGCTCGATCGAGATCGCCAGCTGCTCTTGGGTGCCGACAACGGACTGCGTGGCTACGACATCAACTCATTCGACGGCGACAAGCGGCTAGTACTGAACCTTGAGGAACGTGGGCATCTAGCGGATGACCTCCTACAACTTGTCAGCCTTGGTACAGCCGCTTTCGTTGATGTCGGTGGCTCCACGTACAATGCGCTCGGAACACTTCTGCAGGATGACCTGTATGCCGACGTTGGAGTTGGACTCCGGATTGGCTTCCCGCGAGCTTCCGGAAGCGGCATCGTCCGCATAGATCTCGCGGTACCACTTCGAGATGGCCCCGACGGAAGCGGCGCGTTTGAGCCGCGAATTCTCTTCTCTGCAGGTCAACTATTTGGTGCCCGACTCAGAAGCGAAGTCGTTGGGGCAGAGAACGCAACGCTTGGAGTTGGGTTTGACCGATAGGTTGTGAGGCCCTGAGCACACAAAGGGTATGTATCGACCTCGACTACAGTTAAGTTTATCACTGGCGCCACCGTCATCTCGAGCTGAAAGCGAGAGATCCACCGCAGATCAACCAAATTGCCTCGCATGCCAAGCGATCTGAAGTCGACTCATCGCTTGCGCTCTGAGTGACCGCTCTTCGCATCAGAGTCACCGCACTTCGCATCGGAGTGACCGCACTTTTCTAAGTAGCGAGCTTATCACAAGCCAACTAGGAGGCCTCATCCCCTTAGCTGGTGAAACCTTCCCCCATCTGATAAACCTGACTTCGTGCGTTATTTCCCCTTCTATTGCCGTGCTTTCTCCTTTTTTTGCCGGCAACGACCGATGACTCTAGCAAGCTTCGCTTTTCTCTCTCTTTTACCGCAATCCGCTATAGCAATCGATCACGTCGCGAAAGGCACGTTCTCGAATCTCGTCGCTGTTAAAGATGGCGCCCCGCTGCTCCTCTCTCTACGAACCGATGAAGGGCTGGTCCATTTCGCTTTTCGCAGTCAACTAAACTGGTCACCTTCCCCTTCGGAACAGCATCTACAAGGTTATCGCCGAACAAGACTTTCCAGCCGCGCTTCAATGCAACCCGAGCCCGCAAGCATGTCGATTGTGGGCTCTGAGGCTGTTATCTACTTTCACTCACCACGTCGTCGAAAGCTCTCCCTTGCCCGACTCTCAATCCATCGAGCACTGAAAGACGCGTCCCCATCTCGGCCTGTCGTGACAGTCAGGCGCATTTTTTCTTATCGGGGCTCAGCAAAAAATTGGTGTGGCACTCCGCTCAACCCAGCTTTCGCCAACGAGAACCAAGGCCGCTCAGAATTTCAAGAACAGCTTGGCTTCCTAAGCTCTCTCTCTACGACTGGTCCGGGACCTGGGGAAACAGCCATGCCCCTCGTACCACCCCGTATTGTCACGATTGCCACTCACGCGGATGGAGAACTCGCCTCCAAGAAGGGTACCGCTACGAACAGCTATATTCGAACAGTACTCAATGCCGTTGATGCACTTTATTCAACTCAGCTTGGAATACGCCTACGACTGATCCAGCAAGAGATCTATCCAGCCGGCAGCTTCGTGGGGAACACGGCCGATGATGTCCTAGAGAGTTTTCGCCTATCGACCCTCGCAAGTGCTACCTCCGGGGAGGCCGATGTACACCATCTCTTCTCCGGCAGGGATTTCCTCGGGAGCACGATCGGATTAGCTTTCGTTGGTACGGCGTGCGGCTCGCCTAAGGAATACAACTTCTCACTCTCACAGAGCGTGAATGAGGCGCTCGCACCGATTCTCGTAGCGCACGAGATCGCTCACAACCTAAACGCCACTCACGACCCAACTCCAGGGTCGATCATGAACCCAAACCTGATATTCACAGACCGGGTATTTTCTATGAGGTCTTTGGCCGAGATCGGCACCTTTGTGAGTCAGTTAGGAAGCTGCCTGACGGTCGGTCGCCTGATCCAGCTCACACTCAACACGACGATCGACCAGAATAAGGCGTTTTCTGCCACAGCTACTGCATCATCGGCGCTATCAACTGAATGTACTCTGAAGCTGTACGGAGCTCGAACGAGATCGTCTCTTTCTACTCCAACTCGAGCCCAGCGAGACGGGAGGTTGCTCCTCTCGGAATCTGTCTCATTCAATCTGCCATACGCACTCCGCACAGTAACAATTTCCTCCCCTGGGCCGGTGAAGCCGTCAGGTGCGGGTCGATTTTTCTTCCGTTCTGGGATGGTCTGTCCGGTGGGGAGCTCCTGGTCTTCGATCACCGAAGTAGTCGTCCCAGGCGCTCTCGATGCAGGGTCGAGAAACGACCGGTGGCTTGCAGCCTTGGCGAAGGGAATGTCCAAACCATGACCACAGTCATGACGTTTTTGAGCACTGACCCTTGGCTCTCGGGACTTCTTTGAATCGGGTAACCCACTGATTTAATTATCTTCGGCAACGTCTCCTCCAAACAACTGCGCCCCTCAGTGAACGCTTTTGAGAGGCAAGCCTCGCTCGAACGAACACTGAAGGGCGCAATAAGAAGCTAAAGTACTGCTTACTTCTTCTTCGCAACTTTCTTAGTTGTCTTCTTCTTTGCAGTTACTTTCTTTGTAGCTTTCTTTGCTGGTTTCTTAGCTGCCATTTTTTTCTCCATTGTTAACGATGAAGCCACAAAACTGTACTTCACCGTCTACCTTGTTTACCGATCGCGCTTTAACACCCCGTGCTCACTTATGGGCCGAGAGTATCGCATGACCGAAACTTTGCCCCCTCAGCTTTTCCGAAACCGTCATCGCCCCGTCACAACTTAGTCAGTGGGCAATCTAAAAGAGGCTTCGCTTACTTGCTGAGAGATGCTCTTTATGATCCCTCCTATCGACTTATAGGAATGGGACCTTAACATTTACCGCTCTCATTTTGCGAAAGAGCAGTGACTTTGTAATTCACTCGCTCTTTAACCGGCGGCCTTTTTTCATCAGTATTAATGTGTTCTTTGCAGAACCATCACCGCTACTTTTTGACTCGCACAACTTCTACGAGAGGCCATCAACCTACTGAGCTAACTCTTCGCCGGGAAAACCCGGGTACTTCCTTCCGACTTACTATTCACCGTGAAACGAGATGCTCGCTCACCAGTTTTTGTCAGTCTTCAGTCGCGAAGCAAACTCAAAACTTTGCGACTATGTTTCCAGGTTGGCACCGCTCTGAAACATTGGCAAGTACTTATTTGATGACTGAAGATGCTCAAAGGGATTCATTAGATGCTCGCGACTACTTGAGCACGATGAAAAAATGCGTGCGACTTACTCTTCTCTCTATGATCGAGAGAGTGCATTTTCTTCTTTCATTGGTGGTATGAATTCGCGCAGCCAACCTTTATTTACAATGATTTTACGCACACGTAGATCGAAGCGCGCGTCTTCACTTGAAGAAAGCAGCACGCCTCATTCGACGTACGTTTCTTCTCACAATCGGTGCAGGATTTTATTTTCAAAAATCTCAAAAAAAATTTCACTTTCTCGACAAACATCCTTTGTATGTCACGTTTTGATCACGCAAAAATCTCTCGAAGTTGTAGCGCAAGGCAAACAAAGCTCTCTCGATAGTGGTCACATACACTTCGTGATCACCGACGAAGGGGCCGAATGGCCGCTTGTTCTTTCCCCCCTTTTTCTTGCTCCCCTCTTTTTTGCACTGCACTGCTACGCTTACACGAGTCAGTACGAGGGAGCCTTTTGCCGCGCTTCCTCACGCGCTCTCGCGGCGTATTGCGCCAGCCCTCTCCGTTTTGAACTAGTGGCGATAACGGAAGCAGGAGTGATGATTGGTCTAGAGGCGGTGCCGCACGCTACGCAGACACGAAGCAACAGTGGTCCCCTTCAAGCAGTGTAGATAGAACTCCTCTCCGTCCTGCTGGCTCTCGCGCAGATTCTTCGAGGCTCCGCATTCCCGAGGTGTCGGTCCGATAAGAGGGCAGCACAACGTATCCGGTAACCGTTCAGGCAGTGGAGTTAAAATTCGAGGAGCGTCCCGACCCCTCACGGGTGAATTTGCGGATGCAACTCCGGGGTGAAAACAACTAAGCGTTCACAAAAGCGGACGACGGGCGACCAGCCCGTTGACCATGAAAGGCTCGCCTTCTGAGTAAAGCTGTCCTCGTAA
>JAYVGZ010000229.1:0-5198 GCA_043771805.1 Pseudomonadota bacterium | reverse complement strand
CGAGGGAAGTCGTAACACTAGGCGCTTGGTGAGGGTCTCGGCTTAAGAAGTGTGCGTCGCCTGCGTTTACCGAAACTCCGCCGGACTGGTCTTTGAATTCTACAGCTGAGTTTGCGTTGAGTCGCACCAAGATCCCTTCTGCGTTGATGAATGCTGCTCGGCTACCGTCCCCTGTTCGAATTGCATCGCCAGAATTAAAAACAGTCGCTGTGGTGGCGGGACCCCATTGGCCTGCCGCCCCCTTTCTCTCATCGACTGATCCGTCAACGGAGTACATTTTTGCAACCTGCTGCGCCGCTACCTTAGAGGAGCTTAGTGACAGCAGAACTAGAAGGGTGACAGAGAGCGAAATCAAAGCAGACCGAGGCTTCATAGCGAACAGCTCCTAGACAAACACGATTGAAAGAAACAAAGGCAATGCGAGACGCAGAATTTCTTTGAGATTTTTGAGAATCCAAGGAGGTCCGCCACGCTTTTACCGTTTTGTTTTGTAAATATATTGTGGGATCAAGAGGAATGAGCGGGAAGCGATCTTACCCAGCGCCTCAGGTGTTGCCGATTCCGACGGGGGCAGCTTAAAGAGGGTTCCCTTTGTAATATTCTGATATACGAGCTCTGTTTGTGGTGAGGCTCCCGCGGCAAGGAACAAGCCGCTGCTAAGAACTAGTTTCCTAGGAAGACTAATTGATCGTGAAGCAAGCGCCTCGTCCTCTGGCACAACAATCTCTGCAACTCTCGACGAAGATGATGCGATCCGTACAAACGCGAACCCGGGTAATTGCCCTGAGATTTGCGGTATCGGAAAGCCACGATCAAATGCACGGGTAGTGGTGTCGCTTGGCAGCTGGGTGCCATTAAGCTTCACGAATACAACCTTTAAGTCCTTAGTGCCCTTTAAATCCTCAATCGTGACCAACTCATCGATCCCGTCTCCGTCACCGTCGACGCACGCGATAATTGTACCGCTCGTGGGCACCCCAGTTTCCAAAGACGACCCGCCCAGATCCTTCGCAAGAAGTCTCTGTTTATCCCGAATAACGGCCAAAGAAGTTCGCTTGGGCGAAACGAAGGAACATCCAGTGATCGGTTGGTCACCGACCACGCCGAAATCCTCTGTGGCAGTTTGACCTGTGGCCGTGGATCGAATTCGCCATGTAAGGGAAGTAGCCCCTCGGGAAATCGCGGCAAAATCCCAAACGCCTGACCCCGAGTAATTTCCGGGTGCGGGAACAGCGCCAGTTACCGATGTATTTAGAGCTGCGCCATCAGATGATTTCTGTGAACGGAACGCCACTGTATTACCGAGAGTTGAGTACCGTGACAGATCGGTTAACCCGTCGCCGTCGAAATCAAGGGGAGCGCCCTCGGTGACAAAGAAGGTGATCTCTTCTGGGAGTGCCGACTGTCGGCCAAGAGGGTCCGTGGCAGACGCATTCAATGCGTGCTTCCCGATTTCTAGAACTGTTAGGCTTGGTGCGGACCATCTGCCTGCTTTATCAGCGATGGTCGGAAGAAGAGCGGTGCCGTCAAGTACGACTTGCACCGCTGAATTTGGGAATGACCGGCCTGAGATAACTGGTTGGCGTTGTAGTAAGCTCCTTAGGGGAGCGGTGAGTGTTAGTGGTATCTCGGGAGGGATGGAGGTTGGTGAGGCTGTCTGCATCGCGGGGGGAGTAGGAGTCGCTGTTGACGTAGGCGTGGCTGTTGCCGTTGGTGTTGGTGTTTGTGTAGCGGTCGACGTAGCTGTCGGGGTGGGTGTAGGTGGGATCGCGTTAACAGAGATATCTGCGTCTTCGCTGTAGAGCCCTGGCACGTCGTCCGTGAAGAGCTGTATAAACACTCCCGATTCATCACCGAGTATGGCGCTGGGTGGAGCAGTAACCGTCACCGTGAAATCTGCTGAACCACCTAGTGAACTGAGCGGAATTGGAAATATTCCAGATGCCGGCGCAACAAAGGCGGTCCAGCCGGGCGTCGAGGCTGTTACCGCAGCGTTTACTATATTGAGGGGCGAAACCGAGATATTGGTCGCTCGAAAATTCAACGTGATGGCCTGACCGGCAGTGGCGTTTTTGAAGAGGGGACTTGAGACGAACACATTCCCACCAAACGGTCTTAGGCTGGCTCGCTCTGCAGCTTCAACAACAAACGACTCTCCCGGTGACAGCGCTGAAGCTGCTGGACGCCATTCGAGAGCGTAGCCCAGATTCGGGTTTGAAGATGCGATTGAATCATCAAGAACCGGATTCGGATTACCGGGGAAAAGGTTGAAAGGTGTCGATAAGGTGGCGTCAAAAACCGAGAAACGAGTAGGTGCGACGTCAGATTTTAGGGTGACCGATTCGATGCCAACAACAGTGGGGCCGCCGCCCGGAGGAACAAAAAAATGCCTCTGATACACGCCTACTCCACCTGATAAGGGGTCGTAAAGGCCGCTGGCAGACTCTGCTGACCCGGGACCTATCGGTTCCCCGAGTCGGGGGTCGTGAGCATGAAAGAAGCGGAGACTGTTGGCTGGAACGGCGCCAATGTTCGTAATCGTCCACTTGTAGCGCAGGAGCTCGGAATTATTGATATACTTAATCTGTTGGGTGAATCGCAGTTGAACCGCTGATATAGTGCAATCGACGATTGTTGTTATCGTATCCCCGGCCAGTATGTTTGACACGGGTGTTTGGTTGGCTCCAGTTCCAAAGCTGCCCAGTTCGCAGCTGCCAGCCGAAGTGAAAATAAACGAGCCATTTCGTAATGCGGGGCTAAGAGTTGTCAGATCTTTAAATCCAGCGGTAGTTGAGCTCAGGACGCCATTGGCATAACGTCGGATCCGCATCGAACCGTCAGAATTCGCGGTTACTTCGAGGTTCCCCTCGTTCGCAGACCCTGTAATGGTCTGCGTAGACTGAGCCTCAGATGATTGTGCACCTCCAAGGAAGATCGAAGTAATTAGCACCGCGAGAAAGGAGACGCTTTGCATAAATGCAGCCGGTCGACCCAATCGAGCGTCTAGTTGAATCGCGCCAGGTGTGCGATTGAATCCAAAATAGTTCATGAACTTATCTCCTAGCATTTCGACTCTGATTCGTAAGGGTAATCTGCCGAGAAAGTTGAACCTGCTCGCCGTTGATTCGTGAAATAAGCTGCGCTTTCGAGTTATTCGTTGGGAAAGCGGTACTGGTCGGAATCTTTACATTAAATGATCCGTTCGAGCCGACTGTATCTCGAGCGATTACGACTCCTGCGATAGCGGCAGATTGAACCTCGTTGCACCGCAGATTTTGAACCCGTACGACTTCCACCGTCGCTCCAATTAGATCCTCGTCTCCAACAAAGCCGAAGAGATCAAGGGAGCTTCCTGACGGAGTAATATCGCTCGGGGCAAGACTTAACGACTCTCTCTTTCCAAATTCAAATGATCGCTCGATTAAGTCTGAAACTGCTGGCAACGTTGCCGGCGTTGAGCGGGTACGAACTGGGTCCCCACTATCTCCGACAGCAAAACCTAACGCATCTCCATCAACCGGATCGTCACCGATCGAGGTATTCCCCTCTTGAAAAAGGAGCGAAGCATCCGCAGAAATTCCTGTATCTCGATCTGCGACGTCAATAGAAACCTGCGTTCTTTCGCTAAAGAGAGCGAAGCTGCGGGTTGACAGGAACAATCCAGAGGTTCCTGCGAGGTACGTCACGAACGAGTCAGAGAGGAACAGCTCAGCTGCATCGGTCTTTCCCTTTGGGCCCAGAACTTTAAATCCTGGATCTATCCCTCCCGCAGAAGGTGGAATAAGGCACCAGAAGAATGAATTAGTGGAGGCGTAAGAGCCAGCGGCCTCACGTGGGAACCCAACCGAGAGATCGGTGTCATTTGCTACTGGGGGATCGAGTAATCCACCTTCGTCACCGAAGTCGTCAGTGCGGTCTTGGGCTTTAGAAGTATCAGAGGCTGGTCCATAGCACGGTCGCGCGCTCTTAGCCGCTAAAGTTTTAGCAGCCCGCGCAGAAACAGCAGCCTCAACACCAGGGTCAATCGCTAAAAGGAAAGAGCCTTCTGGTACGGGGACCGAGTCGTCAGTGAGGATAGTAGCTCCCTCGTAGGTAACTTCGACGGTGAGGGTGCTCTCATTACTATCGAAGGTTGTGCTCTGAATTCTTGCCCCGACCGCTACCACTACGGCTGGCTCCCGAAGAACAGAGAATGTGACGGTGTACTCGGTTCCGGGTGAGCCCTGCCATCCGAAGAGAGAGAGCCTACCCGGTACTGGTGGAAGCTCTGAACTCACATCGTCAACTTGTGGGAAGATGCTTACAACCGAGGCCTGCTCACCTGCATAAGCGAGGGGACTGCCCATTAAAAGGATTGTGCACAGCAGCCCAGTCACGGTTGTGAAGAAACGTGTCAGAGTGAGGCGAATTCGTTTCACATTGTTCCTGTTCATTTCAATACCCCCTGTGGTCCAACGAGCTTGAATCCGGATGGGGCGGCCGCCAGATCTTCGACGCGTACCGATGTCTCACCAAAGAGTCGGCGCTTCACCGAATTGCTCTTCGGGTCTTGATATACGACGCCGTATCCAAATCCAGGGGGAACGTCATCAGTAGTAATCGGGCGGAACTTACCGCTTGAGAATAGGACCCCTTCCGGGAGGAAGAATTTTGGATACGGAAAAAGTTCAGAGAACGAGGTAAGGTTAGCGATTGTACGGTTGCCAGCAAGTGGGCGAATGGTAATCAGCAGCGGAAAATCATCTCGGGCGAGCTGGATTATTCCAGCACTATCAAAGGGCTGAATTGAACGATAAATAAGGAGCTGGCTGCGACACGATAGTCCGGCAAGTGCGCTCAGTCCCGCAAGTTTTGATGGGACCACGAACAGGAGCTCATCGAGGCCAGCGCCTCCCAGGTCACCGCACCCAACGACCTCTCCTGTCTTAAGGTTTGGCGCACCGAGCTTCTTTTCTACACTTGAGAGAAGGTCTACAGCGACGAGACTTTTACCGCGGCGGTACGCTAGCGCTGCCCGGTTGGCGTTAAGGAGCCGGCATCCGTAAACGAGCGAGTCGCCTCGCTCACCGAATCGAACCGTTGCGAGGGTGCCATCAGAGGATTTCTTAATTTCCCAGATATACGACTTTCCCTCAAGACGAACGACTGCTGGATCAGTTGTTCCGTCTGCATCGTAGTCAGCAGGTACTGCTCTGCCG
>JAYVGZ010000228.1:0-4155 GCA_043771805.1 Pseudomonadota bacterium | reverse complement strand
AGGGCAACTAACCGCTCGCGCACCGATATCTCAAAGGGCGACAAAACGACAGCAAGTGGAAGAAGGTTATGAGCTGCAACCTCAACAACAAAATTAAATACGTGAGACCTCTTAATGGCTTCGGTCGTGACTATGACCAATCTATACTGCGACACATTCGCCGCCAGTGCAGCGACCGATTCAGGTTCACCTGATGGCACCCTCACGCTCTTAACCCCGAACCGCGACAGCGCCTCATGCATTACCGTAGCGGCGTAGGAGCCCGCATCGATAATCGCCACAGTCGTCGGCGCAAACGTAGGGGCAGGAGCTACCCATTCACTCCCTGCAGCCTCTGGGAGCTGAAGGTCGAGCGTGAATGTAGTTCCCTTCCCTACCTCACTAGTGACAGTTACTGAACCGTTCATTTGTTCGACAAGCTGCCTAACAATAGTAAGCCCAAGCCCTGTGCCCGTGAACACCCGCGCAACCGAATCGTCCGCCTGCGTGAACGGATCGAATATGTGTGGCAGCCGTTCTGCAGGAATGCCCACACCGGAGTCCGACACCTTCATTACGAGACGCGTCCCTTCCGCCGTGCGCGATACGCACTCGACTGTTAATTTCACAAAACCGGATGGTGTAAATTTAATTGAGTTTCCAAGCAGATTTATCAGCATCTGCTTAATACGAAGAGAGTCGCCTACGAATTGATCGGGAACATCCGGCATAATGTCATAGACCAGCTCGATGCTCTCCTTCTCTTCCGCGCGCGGCGCTACTGTGCGGAGTGTTTCACGCAAGATTTGGCGTAGGCTGAAATCGATTTTTTCTAAGGAGAGGTTGCCGGATTCGATTTTTGAGAAATCGAGAATCTCGTTGATTGTTTGGAGCAGGCTGTATGCTGAATGTTTGGCCATGCCGATGTAGTTTTTCTTGGTGAGGGATTGCTCTTCTTTTAGGAGGATGCGGAGCATGCCGATTACACCGTGGATGGGGGTGCGGAGTTCGTGGGAGACTTTGGCGATGAAGATGGATTTGGCGGCGTTGGCGGTTTCGGCTTCCGCTCGTGTTGCCTCCAAAGCACTCGCTGAGCGCTCAATGTAAGCTAGGAGGTCATTGATATCGGTCCCAAGCTGCCCTATTTCATCGCTTCCAAGCGGCGGTATCCTACCACTACGCCTTTCCGCGTGGCTTAACTCACGAACGCTTGCTGCAAGGCGCTGGAGACGCTTAACAACACCCCAGTTAATGAAAGCCAATGCGCACAGTAAGGCGAGCGTGACGGAGGAAAGCAAGGTAAAGCCGAGAAAGTTCCTCGCTGCTAATCCCTGTGCATAAATGTCCCGACTCTGACTGACGCGCACCCCAAAAATCGGGATATCATCAAGTCCTGCCAGTATAGTGTAACCGACTAATGTTTCTGGATCGCGAGCGGAAACGGAAATCTTGTCTCGGGCTTCAGCTAAATCTCGAATGGCCGATCGATCTGTCGCATCAATCCCGTGATCGGCAAGATTGAGCCCCACAAGGTCCAACTTTGTCTGCTCAGCCAACTCTGCAATAAATTGACTATCAAGCGGTCGGGTTATGACCAGGTATCCTCGCACCGGCTTTGCACGTGCGCTATCGACAATTGATATCGATGTCACCACAACGATATCATTACCTACCCGAACCAACCCCTCTCGAGGTTGCTCTACCGCTCGCGGCTCAAAGAGCCTGTTCTGACCGAGAAAGGCCCGCAGTTCATCTGGGGGAACGTCGCCGAGGGTACGGGAATCACGCAGTACCTTGAAGCCGAAGAATAACGACTGGTCAACGTTAACATACAGCACATGCAACATCCCGAGCGCCGCTATCGTGTCGTATATTTGCATTGTAGCGCGATACTCAGCACTATTGGTCTGCATGAAATCGTAGGTGTCATCCCATTGTGCCCAATCAATCGTCTTGGCTGACAAGGCCCTGGTGGAAGCTTCTAGTGCGCGGGTTGCACGCGCTACGTTATCTAGCATTTTACTTCGCTCTATCTGCCTGAACTCCTTCAATAAATAGGAGTTTGAGAGCCACATAAGGGCTCCCGCTAATATTAGAAACGGACAAGATATAGCAAGCGCAATGCGGCCTCTGATCTTCATGGTACCTTTAGGTCGACGTTGTGTAGGCGTTGCTTGATACCAAAAACCAGCCCTCGCTAACGATGACTAGGCCTCCAAATTGGTGGTAGCCTCATTCTCGAACAAGAATTGATTTGGGGTTTGCTATGCCAAGTTTCGATGACCGCAAGAGTGCCACAGGTGATGATTCTGATAACATCTTGGCCCATTTTGATAACCTAGGCGCAAGGTTTGCGCGCGACTATTTAAACACCTATTTCGCAGCTGACGTACCAACGTTCGATGAGACGCTAAATATGCGGTTCCTCGCCGAACATTATAAAAACCTACCACCTGATACCGAACTCCTAGAGCTCGGATGCGGCCCAACGATAACCCACGTTCTTTCTGCGGCACCGTACGTGAAGCGCATTCACCTGATGGATTATCTCCAGGGCTGTCTTGACGAAATTGAAATGTGGCGTCGCAAGGATGTAAGCTCTCACTCTTGGACCGTATTTACTAAATACGCGCTGAGCGTCGAATGTCAGCCTCAGGATGAACAATCAGTTCAAGAGCGCGAGGACCTTCTGCGGTCAAAGTTAGCAAGCACAAGTATTTGTAACGTGCGAAACATGCCCCCGCAAGAAGGACTACAACCGTTCTCTGCCGTAGCGTGCTTCTTTACGGCGGAACAGGCAACTATGGCCGAAGAAGAGATGCCCCATCTGGAGCGGCTCAAAATTTGGAACGGTATAATGGACAACGTTTGCTCCTGCGTTAGCCCAGGTGGACTACTACTTATGGGTGGAGTCAGGGACTCTGACTACTACGTGACCTATGATGCTCAATCAGGGGCACCCCTCTTTCATCCCCTACCTCGCACGGTTGAGGATGATTTTGTCGCTGCGTTGACACGCAATGGATTTGACCTATCAAAAAGCACCATTGAATCGGCAGATCTCGAAGGACAAGAGAGCGAAGGGTTAAGTGGGATTATTCTTCTCGCTGCGCGCAAACGTTCGTGACCTCCTCAGGGCGATACCTCGCCATGCGGGTAAGCAGATGCTGCGGCGAAGGTTCTTGCAGCAAAGTTGACATCGCGTGACCGTCAAACAACTCACCCATGATGGACAGGCGCGGCCTGCCAAATGTTTGCGATAACGCGTCGCTCTCAAATTTTTTATCTACGGCGCTAACAAGCGCCGCACAATGGTTGGGCACTGTCGCGTTCGACATATGCTGTTATGAGTTCTCTCTCACTTCGCCTAAAACTCATGAAGTTCGATCCGGTCCGTTTCAGCCCGTACTCGTTTCAATCACCGCATTTTACCGACAGCCACGTGACTATCACAAAATCTCAAGTACAATCCCACAGAGCTTTACCGGAGTGCCATATGACATCAAACCAACCCACCGAGAATATCGCCAAGGACCAAACTCCTTCCGGGTCCTTCCAACCCGCCGAAACCGAAAAATTTTACGACTACGGCAGCATCGAAGGTTTCGGCCAGGCATACTATGACCTCTACTACCACCGAAACCGCCCCGTGACCGATGACGAACAAGCAGTGACGGAATTTCTCATGCCATTTTTGACTGAACGAAAACCAGGTGGTGTGTTCCTCGACATAGCAACGGGTCCTACCGTACATCATCAACTTCTCGCCGCTCCATACTTCGACAAGCTCCACTGCGGTGACTACTTGGAGGATAACAGATCGAAGGTTGCAGATTGGGCTACTGGTGCACAAAACGCCAAGTCATGGAGTCAATACACCGAATATTACCTTAAAACCGCTGGCGCAGTTTCCGGCCCCGATGAAATCACTCAACGCGAGAATGATACTCGCAACAAGATCACTGTCATCTGCAAAACCAACCTAATGAACAACCCAGTTGTTGGCGAAAATGCCGCCTACGAGGGCATCGGGTGCTTCTACTGCCTAGAGGAGGTAGCACGAACTCGCGAGGGCTTCTTCACTGTTGTTGCTAACGCGGCCGCTCTCTTAAAGCCGGGAGGGGTATTTATGATCTCCGCTCTCGCTAACAGCGATTTTTACCACGTCAAAAACGA
>JAYVGZ010000227.1:0-3452 GCA_043771805.1 Pseudomonadota bacterium | reverse complement strand
CTAATGCTTCAAATCTCAAGAGAGTTTTCTGATCTGAATGAGCGTGAACTTAGGAAGAAAGTTGCAGAACGGTTGTATCTTTCGGATAAAGGCGCTCAGGAGCTTTTGAAGAGAGTGGCTACTTGACTGATCTAAACGCCCTTAAACGGACACTAAGCGATGTTGCAACGATTCTCTCGGCACAAGGTTAGGAGTTAGGGAGAGCGGGACTGTTTTGATCAACCCCCCCCAGAAAATAGTCTACTAGTGCAAGCCATGCTTGGAGAACCAACACCCATCTGATACACTTGAAAAATGGCGCAAATCCCCGATGACCTCGGTAAAGCATACATGGCAGCCTGGCGGGCTGCAGAGCTACTTTTAAGGGAAACGCGCGCCCAAGAGTTGCGACACGCGACGAATACGACGCAATGCCTCCTAAGCTTATTGCCAGCATTCAACGCCGCCGTGCAGCAGCACGTGGTATCTACGACCTCGGGGTTGATAGACCAGCAACGAATTTTCTCTCGCATGCGCACTCGATGAATAATATCTTCGAGGAGGCATTCTCTTTACAGCAGTTTCTCCAGAAGCAAAAACTACGCTTCTGTTTCATCGGAGGGCTTGCCCTGCAACGGTGGGGAGACCCCAGACTTACCAATGATATCGATCTCACAATTTTTACTGGGTTCAAAGCAGAGGGTGACCTCATTGATATTTTACTCGGCCAATTCAAAGCAAGAGTTCCAAACGCCCGAGAGACGGCGCTTATCACACGAGTGATCCTTCTCTACTCGCCAACGGGAGTCGGGATTGATATCGCTCTCGGTGGACTGCCGTTTGAAGAGCATACGATTGAGCGCGCTTCCGAAGCTGAGTTCTTGCCGGGCATTTTCTTAAACACTTGCTCCGCAGAAGACCTGCTGGTGCATAAGTCCTTCGCTGCGCGTCCGAAAGATTGGATTGACATTGAGGGAATAATTCTTCGTCAGGCGGCGTTGGATTGGAGCTATATCGAAGAGCAGCTGAGGCCGCTTCTAGAGCTTAAGGAAGAGCCAGAGCTGTGGGACGTCTTAGAAGGCATGAAGAAGAAGCTGCTCCGGCTGTGAGCTAATCGATTGTTTAACGTAAGCAGGTCCAACGCTTGATGCGACTCATGGTAAGAGCTCTCTACTACAGTTATCAAAGGAAGGGATGCAACAACACGCGTTAGTTCTCTGCATTGTCTGCCATTTTCTTGGCTCGAAGAAACTGTAGAGCAGCCGCCCCAGCAGGAGAGAGGTTTATGTCAGGTAACGCCTCCAAAATGCGCAGCGCCTCTTGCCGATCGCCCTTAAGCAGCAATGCAGCCGCGATCTCCTCTTTTACCTCCGTTTCTCTCCCCCTCAATCCTGCTGCTTGTTCAAGGAATGAGAGTGCTTTGTCGCATACTCCGCGCCTGAGGTAGCACCGTCCGAGCACAAAATAAGCGGTTTCTCTGATTGAGAGCTCTTGAGACTGACAGGAGAGGGCCGCATGTGCACTTGCGTAGGCGCACCCAACATCGTCTAGGATGAGGGATCGCTCCGCTAACTGCAGGTGGCCCCCGGGCCAAGCAGGAAACTTCCGAAGAAGCGATCGAAGATAACAAATCTCTCGTGCCGTAACAGATGGCAGAGGTTGGGGAGATGTCGAAGCTGAAGCAGCTAATCCATGAACGGAGGTAGCACCGCTACGGATGCCCCACCGCCAAAAAAGGTCTAGCACGTACGAGGTAATATCCGTCCGCACCGATGAGAACGTAGACACAATAAAAACTATGAGCCGTGCTCAGGCGTATGCCCGGGTGAATTCTGTGAGGAAGCTTCCTCAATGGCGAGCGGTAAAATTTGACGATTGTCATCGGCGCGGGCCGGTAGCGACGTTTGCGCCGTCCTCAACTCTTCCATCTGTGCCGAATGAGCCCGGTCACGAGCTGGAGCATTCACCATGTACTCATCAACCCGCCAGGCGAATAGGCTAAGCGCTATAGCGGCAGCTCCTGCACCGAGTAGCCACTTTATTCCACTAGCGTTTTCAGTCTGATCGAGCTCCATGCTGCACCTTCCGTAAGATCAATAGTGCGCCGAGTATACCGCTGTAATAGATAGGTGCAAGGGGGGCTTTACGGTGTTCCTGCTTTAGGAATACTGTGCCGGGGCCGTAGAGGAGTAGCCAGCCATGATGCTTTCGAATGAAGATATTAAGTGTGTTATAAAATCGGGTCTCTTGTCGATGACCCCGTACTCGGAGAAGTGGATCCGCTCCTCTGGGATCACGATGCACCTTGGCGAGGAGCTATTGAGGCTGGTTCCGGGCCACGTAGTGGACGTACGTAAGCAGGGGTCACCTCCCTGCGAGTCTATTAAGATCTCATTGGACCAACCATATTTGCTTCAACCGGGCGAATTCATCTTGGGGCACACCTTCCAGCACGTAACGGTGGGAGCTTCGCTTGGCTTTATGATTGAGGGGCGGAGCACGCTTGCGCGCGTTGGGCTTACGATAGTTCAGACTGCCATGATGGTATACCCGGGGCATGCTGACCGTCCAGTTACGCTTGAACTTGCAAATCACGGGCCGAATCCGATTTTGCTGTACCCCCGGATGAAGATAGCGCGAGTTGTCCTTTTTGAACTGAAGAGTCCGAGTTCAGAGCGGTACGATGACAAGGGAAAATACCGACAGCAGCAGTCGGTCGGACAGCCGATTTTTGCGGATGAGTTTATGGAGCCCGATGTCGGGTGACGGGGCGAACTCGCCCATGAACGGAGGTGGTATCTCGATTGTGCAGGCAGTGCAGAGCGCGGTTGCGGTCGGTGAAGAGCGCGGCGAGGGCGTGTTCGTAGTCGGTGGGGTCGTGCGCGATCTCTTGTGTGGTCGGGCAGTCGGGGACCAGGATCTTGACATTGTGGTTCAGGGGGACGGGATTGCCTTTGCAAAAGCCCTCGCTGCTAGGATCGGTGGAGCTGTTACAACGCATACAGCTTTCTTAACCGCAAAATTACGGAGTCCTTTTTCGGGTGGCTACCCTGGTACCTCAACACATGAACCTGTGCTTTCGGAAGTTGATATTGTCACTGCCCGGAGCGAGCGGTACGAGGCGCCCGGGGCTCTGCCTGTTGTTGCTGCTGGGTCGATCGAGCAGGATCTCCGAAGACGCGATTTTTCTGCGAATGCGATGGCGCTTCCTCTTGGGCATTACAGGGAACTGCTGGCTGGAAATAGCGAGCTTGATCAGATCCAGAGCGCTGTTGTTGACCCATGTGGGGGCAAGGTTGACCTTGATAGTAAAATTCTCCGAATTTTACACCCGAATAGCTTTGTCGATGATCCCACGCGCCTGTTTCGGTGTCTTCGATACTCACTCCGTATGGGTTTCTCAATAGACAAAGATACTCGGCTGGCTTTTGACGAAGCGGTCGCAAAGGGAGCATTGCGCACTCTTTCGACTC
>JAYVGZ010000226.1:0-2793 GCA_043771805.1 Pseudomonadota bacterium | reverse complement strand
AGAGGCGATAGACTTCTGTGAATACTACGCTATCCTCGCTGAAAATTTAGGTGGCCTCGCCGAGGACTTAGGTGGCGCCCGACTTACTGAGAGGGTGCTGGGTGAAGAGAACCTCTACTTCTATCAACCACGAGGAGTTGCCACAGTAATTTCTCCCTGGAATTTTCCGCTCGCTATCACGTGCGGCATGGCTGTTGCCGCATTGGTGACGGGAAACACCGTCATACTCAAGCCCGCAGAGCAAGCAAGCATCATAGGAGCAGAGTTCGCTCGTATCGTATACGAAGCCGGCGTTCCTGCCTCAAGCTTTGCATTCCTACCAGGGCTCGGTGAAACGGTCGGACGTTTTCTCGTAGCCCACCCTCGCGTCGATATGATTGCGTTTACGGGGTCACGTGGAGTTGGGTTCGAGATTATAAAGACAGCAGCCACGGTGGTTCCAGGCCAGCGATCTATCAAGAAAGTAATAGCTGAGCTTGGTGGGAAGAATGCAATCATAGTCGACGAAGATGCCGACATGGATGATGCAATCCGTGGAATTCTGTATTCGGCATTCGGGTATGCCGGACAGAAATGCTCTGCCTGCTCCAGGCTTATAGTAGTCGGCAGTGCTTACGAACCGCTTCTCAAACGGCTTGCTCGTGCGACAAAAGATCTCATAATTGGCGCCGCAAGTGACCCGGCTAGTTTTCTTGGCCCCGTCATCGACGATGAGAGCAGGAGCCGAATCAACTCTATTGTTAGCGACGGATGCAAGAACCTTACCCTCCTCGCGCAAGGAAGCCTCACATCAGCGCAAGAGAAAGTTGGTAGCTATGTAAATCCAACTATCTTTCGAGACGTCCCAGTAACGCATTCCATCTGGCGAGAGGAGATCTTTGGGCCAGTGCTTGCGTGCTTGCAGGTTCAAACATTCGAGCAGGCGTTGTCTGTTGCAACGGACTCAGAGTATGCCCTTACGGGAGGTGTGTTCTCGCGGCATCCACGTCATTTAGAACTCGCACGAGAAGAGTATCGGGTTGGGAATCTCTATCTGAACCGCTCGATTACCGGAGCATTGGTAGGCAGACAGCCATTTGGCGGATTTGGGTTCTCTGGGATTGGATCGAAGGCTGGTGGGCCGGATTATCTGCTGCAGTTTGTGGAGCCGCGGGTTGTTACTGAGAACACGATGCGGCGGGGGTTTTCGCCGGATCTGTAGAGGCTTTTTTGGTCGTCGGGATGTATCAGATTTCTTGATTCCGGAGTAAGAATGCTAGATTTCAACAAAGCCTGTGGACGCATGTGGCCAAAGAGCGGCGAGCCAACTCTCCCTTCTTACTGTCGCGAAAACCCGATGAAAATGCTTGAGGCTGCTAAAGACGCTCTTCACGAGTGGTTTCATGTTGCTAACCTATCGACTTCGGAGGGAGTTCAACTTCGCTGGTGTGTCCAGAGCAGTCTCGAAAAGTATCAGCTTCATCAAGCTGAAATAGAAAGCGGCACATTGTCTTCAAGACAGCAGATCAAGGTCACACAAGAATCTGTTCTGAGCTGGCTTCAGAATCTTTATGCTCCTTGGATTTACCAGAGCGATATTCCGGAAATCTTCTGTCATGGCTCTTCGAGGGACGGTAGCGGATACCAACGGCTCGGAACCTTTCGGACCTGGCTGGCCGCTGAACGAGAGCGTGGACGCTATCTCTCGTAAACACTTTCCAATAGCTTCTTTCTCACCGTAAAGGATTCCACCCTACATCCCCATCTTCCCCCACTCAAACTCCTCCAGTGATCGAAGATTCCCGAGAAAATCTTCATCAACCTCGTCAAAAGCAAAACTCAAACTCAAGCTGACAAGAAACAAAGCGGCTGCCTCAAGCTCCTGCCAGGCTGTCTCTCCCTCGGCCTTCGACTGAAGAGTCGAGGAAAGACGGTCCCTTTCGATATACTTGTTGAACATAGGGGTCGCTCCAGCCTTTTACGTCCAAAAAAACAGATGAAAAGAAATCTACTTACCTAAACTTCTACGGATGTTTCTTTCAGCAACTCGACCATTGCGAGCTAACTCATTGTTTTTACGGCTTTTTCGTAGTAGCTCGTAGAGGAATGCACTGTGGCTCTCTGCGTTATTCTAGCGCCGTGCTCACAGATACCCTCGTGAAGCGCGCTACCTTACTTCCGTGGACGTCCACTTTTTCCAGAAACATCCCGACAGGTCTTATCCAGTAAGGCCCGAGTCCGTCTTTCGATTCACCGTAGAGCGCTTTGTAGACTACGCACTCCTCGAGCGTTTCAGAGTGCCGTCCAGTAAATAAAACTTCGTATTCCTTCCCTGAAGTGTGGCGGTACACACCAGGTTCAACCTGCTTAACAAACGGTGTACCATCCATTTCAGTTTGGACCTTGATACTTCCTCTCTTTCAACTCGCTACAGTACAAGGGTAGAACTTCCGATAGCATCTTGGGCCGAGAGGTTTGGGCGGTTTGGGAGGCAAGAAATAGCTCTCGCTAAAGGTTAATTAAGGGTTCTACCACATGAAACAAATGTTCCGCCTTACAATAGCTGCCGCATCGTGTATCGCATTTTCTGCCGTCTACTCAGCCGAGGCTAAGCCACCTACGCTTCCAATCATTGACGGAACGACTGTTCCAGCAACAAATTTTCCCGCTGTAGCGAAGATGGATTTCCCCGATACTATTTGCACCGGTACTCTCGTAGCACCGCGCTTTGTGCTTACCGCTGCGCACTGTTTCTTCAACGACCGTAACAAACTTCGAACAGACATTGATAGCCTTGGCGCGATCGTTAACAAC
>JAYVGZ010000225.1:0-3777 GCA_043771805.1 Pseudomonadota bacterium | reverse complement strand
CTTTGAGAGATTGTAAGCTCGACTTGCATCACACTGGTAGCTTCCAGTCGGGTATTCGTCTTGAATCTTGTTGTCAAACCGAGAGACAGGGAACGTGGGGTAGTTCCTCACTGTTGTGTCAAAGGGACTGATGCAACACGAGTGAAGAAACTCATGCATCGCAACCCAATAGTAAAGGGGCTTGTTGTAGGTACTCTTCATGGCACTGCGGCTCACCGCGAAAATTCCATCCCAGAATTGTGCTGCTCCGTAGTACTCTAAAGAGTTGTACAGCACTCCAAACACGTTTGCTCGAACTCCCTTTCTGAAACCCGCCGCATGAACCCGGTTCGGGTCGGTACACAACGCGCGACGAACACCGCCGCAGTTCGCTTCGGTTCCCAGCACCGACTCCCCAGATACCTCCGAAGCCATCACCCGGTAACAGATCGAGATAAAACCTTTGTACCGTTTAAAGGGTTCCTCTTCCGATAGAGCAGCAGCAGCCGTGCGAACGTGCTGCAACGCCTGCTCGCGCTCGTCCGTTGTATACCCATCAGCAAGTAACATAACTCGCAAGGTATTTGGATCATCGAAACTTCCCTGAATACACCCCTCTTCTGCCGTTTTTCGGTTTGCAAGCACTCGTAGCGAGTACCGAGAGTGAGTGCGGTGAAACCGGCGCAGGAAGTGGCCCCCTGAGAGGAGAGGTTCATCCCTGTGACTATTGAGGCCCGAACCGTGGTCGTGTTCCTCACCAGGCCCGAGACAGCTTTGAACTAGGCTTCTTTGACTGGGAAGTCTTCGGTGGGGGGTGCGCGATTCTGCCATCGCTGGGGTGCTGATAGTAACCGCAACCAAGTACCAAAGAAGACCGCTGCCCGCAAAAGTAGCGATAGCGCTCCTCAGCCCAGTACAAATGTTCCCCCTATTCTGTTGGGCACGCACAGCCGTCCTTTTAGTCCACAGTCTGCCCCTGATCGGCTTTCACACGGCCTCTGCTTCAGACCAATAATGCAAAGACATAACAGCTTGAATCACCATCACGTTTTGGAGGGTAGCAAGGTGCGCTTACGCCGTACGGCTTCAAAGTGCCTACTTAGGTGTTCGCGCAGTGCTTATATAAAGAGGCTTTCACACTAGTTAAAACTGGAGCCCAGTGGTGAAACGGGCCCATAAAACGGCGGATCAAATAAGGTCTCCCGATTGAGATCAGCCGAACTCCGCCGCCCCCCTTGTCATTCAGGCATGGCCATGATAACCAAAGCCCCTCATTAGAGTTTTATGCCCGGATAGCTCAGTTGGTAGAGCAGCGGACTGAAAATCCGCGTGTCGCTGGTTCGATTCCGGCTCCGGGCATACTAAAGAAAACCTTGAGAACGTGTGTCCGCCTTCTCACCCCGCCCGTCTTGCATTTCTACTGTGACCATAACCGAAGAGGTGCGGGAGCCTCACTGCTTCCACAGCTCAAGCAGCGCCACTGCTCGCGCCGCAGGGCAGTTATCAGCCTCCGCTACATTCTAACAGGGGGACGCTACCCTTTTTCTCTTTGAAAAGGGTAGCGTCCCCTTCCATTATTTTGAAAAGGGTAGCGTCCCCTTCCATTATTGAAAAGAGCGTCCCCTTCCATTACTCTCTCGAGAATACGAATAAAATGACCAGCCCCGATATCACTCCTATAAAACATCTCCACGAATCAGCGACCTGTAAGCTATACGAATGCAAGCTGTGTAAATCATGCTCCCTCCTCGAATTCAACGATGGCTCCCGTATCGCTACGAAAGAAGTTCTTTTGAAAGACATCCTCGCGAAGTCGAAGGTGGCTCCCTGTGTTATCGAACCGCTCTTCCTTGCAAGTCACCCTTGGGGCTCCCGTACAAAACTAAAGCTCCTCGTAGGCGGTACTGTCGATTCACCGCAGATCGGAATTGTAGACCCTCAATTCGACATCACCGATTTAGTAGACTGCCCTCTCCCTAAGGGACACCTTCCTGGTCTTCTACATACCTTGAAACAAGAGATTAGCCTCGGAAACCTCACCCCGTACAACATCACTGCGCGCAGAGGGGAGTTAAAAGGAATCATCATTCTCTCTAACGCCTCCGCCTCCGAAGCAATTGTGCGGTTTATCTTGAGAAGCACTGAAGCAGTTCCACGGGTAAGAAAATGTGTCTCCAGAATCAGAGAAGCGCATCCGTGGGTTAAGGTGGTGAGCTGCAATATTCAGCCACTACCCGCTGCTATTCCAGAGGGCAGTATTGAAGAGATTCTTACCGAGGATGAAACCATCATTGAGCAATATGGACGCATCGCTCTCCGTTTTGGACCGCAATCCTTCATGCAGGTAACTCACGAGTGCGCTACGGCGCTGTACGAGCGGGTTGGAAAACTAATTGAAGAAATTAAACCACATTCAGTTCTTGATCTTTTTTGTGGAGTAGGAGGCTTTAGCCTTTTCGCGGCGCCCTACGCACAAAAGGTGTTGGGAATTGAGATCTCAAGAAACGCCGTTGAGTGTGCTCGACAAAATGCCTTACTTAACGGAGTGCATCACGCTGAATTCACCGAGACAGATCTTACAACGTCGCTTAACCTTGTCCGTGATTCAGCAGCAGAGGTTGTAATTGCAAATCCACCCCGGCGAGGACTCTCGGAGGACCTTTGTGATCTTCTGGTCTCAAAAGCGTTGCAAGAAAGGGGGGCTGAACATCTCGTATACTCAAGCTGCAACGCAGAGTCGCTATGCAGAGACATCTCTCGATTGTCTTCGGCCTATGACGTCATGCTCATCGCACCTTTTGATATGTTTCCACTAACTCATCACACTGAGGTATTGGCCCACCTTCGTCGAAAACGACGTATCGCTGATGCTGAAAAAACAGCTGAGTGACGAGCTCCAAAAGAAAAAACCCCCAGCGCACCTTCGTGCACCGGGGGTCGTCAACTACCGAAAGACTCCCCTACTCCCAATCAGAGTGAAAAGTCCCCGGCTTATCCTTACGCTCATACGTATGCGCCCCAAAGAAATCCCGCTGAGCCTGAGTGAGGTTCTGCGGAAGATCAGCTGTGCGGTAGCTATCAAAGTACCCAAGAGACGCCGCGAAACCAATTACCGGAACATCTCGCGATACAGCAGTTCCTACAACTTTGCGTAGGTTCGGCACGCTTCGAGTTACCTCTGCCTTCATAAAGGAATCAAGAAGCAGGTTCGATGGAGGGGTTGCCGTATTGAATGCGCGCCGTATCTCATCAAGGAACTTCGCTCGGATGATACAACCACCCTTCCACATAGCCGCAATCTCGTGCAGCTTGAGGTCCCATTTCCACTGCTTGGAGGCGCTAGAGATCAGCGCCATTCCCTGTGCATACGACATAATCTTCGATGCATAGAGTGCGTCATGTACTGCCGCTATGAACTCTTCACGATTACCCGTAAAGTCTTCGACGGTCGGCCCCTTGAACTCGCTGCTAGCCTTAACTCGCTCGTCTTTGATACTGCTCAAAGTACGGGCATCAACAGCAGCTGAAATTGTTGGAATAGACACGCCTAGGTCAAGTGCTACCTGTGCAGTCCAGGTACCAGTTCCTTTCTGACCGGCCTTATCCAATATCTTATCGACGAGGAACCCAGCACCATCTGGATCCTTCTTCTTGAACACTTTGGCTGTAATCTCGATCAGATACGAGGAGAGCACGCCCGAATTCCATTTTTCGAAAATTGAACTGAGCTCTTCTGGTTTGCAACCGACAACCGAGCGAAGAATATCGTACGCCTCTGCAATTAACTGCATGTCGCCG
>JAYVGZ010000224.1:0-10913 GCA_043771805.1 Pseudomonadota bacterium | reverse complement strand
TTGCGCACTCTTTCGACTCGTCGGGTGTGGAATGAGTTAATGACGGGTGCTCATGAAATTGAGGGAGCGGCGATCGTGCATGCCTTCGACCACGAAGATTTGTTGACGAGCCATCAACTTCTTCCCGCATCCCAACGAGACGTTACGTTAAGGGCCCTTGCACGACTTGCGGACGTGAAGAGCAGCCTTGATGGAAAGATAGTGAGAGACGCAGCGGGATTACTTTTTGTTGTGGCGCTCCAACGTGTAGCAGCGACTGAAGTGTTGCGCGAAGCTCAGATACCAAAAAGCGTGCAACGAAAGGCGCGCGGAGTTTTAGAGTTGGTTGATGGAAGCCCAGACTTGGAACCGAAGGTAGGTGCGCATGAAGCGGACGCATTGTGCGCAGCCTTTGCGCTCTCGGGGCGATCGGATATCCGGCTGAGGCTTCGAGAATTGGCGGAGCGTGGGACAGAAGCATGAGTAGACTTTCAAGTGCACTATCGGAGGCAATCCGAACAGAATTTCCTTCGGTCACGGTAGGTCCTGAAGCCGGTTTTTTTGTTCATCCGCGAACTGAGATCGCAGATTTTAGTTCTATCGCTGCTATACGAATAGCAGCAACTCAAAAGATCGATGCAACGATCGTAGCCCGTAGGCTCCTCAAGCACTTGGAGGGAGCAGTGCCCGGAATCTGGTGCGATGAGGTCGGATACATGACTGTGTCCGGCAAGGACAACGAGTGGTGGAGTGACGAGGTTAAAGGCTGCGAGGAGGCTCGACGATCGCTTGCAATACTTAATCAAGAACGTACCGTTGTATGCATCGTGCCCCAGGGGATTTTGCCGGATTACGCAGCTCTCAGGCTCATTGCCCTGGCCGGCACGCAGGCTTGGCTCCTCGTCTCTCAGGGATGTCCGTGTAGGGTATCCTTTGTATTAGGTAAGATAGTCTCGGTTACCACACCGGAGCAGGTTCTTGCCGCAGTTGCAGAGGCCGTGACTGAGGTCTTGCGCGTAAGAGCCTCCGCCGACACGGCACGACCTGTGTCTGACTTTGATCCAGAGGAGGTGGCGCACATGTTGCCTGCGTCGCTCGGTGGCGGCAGCTCTTCGTGGGGGCGGGCCTTTCTATGGATTAATCACCAGACGCTGTCTAAGCTAAGCGGCCCCGTAAGAAGCTTGATTGAAGCCCGTCGGCATAGCGACCAGATCGTGTTGCGCATGCCGAATGACGGCTGGATCTTAAGCCGCGAGCGCGCGATCCCAGAGATCCTTGAGCGAATTGCTCTGATCCGTGTGGTCGATCGTATTTCGAGTTTACAGGGATGGCTGCGCTGGCTTTTGCACGCTGCTTCATCGATTCCGTCGGGTGAATTCGATTCTTCCGTCGGTTTGTTTGAGGAGATGTCCTCGCCTGGATGGGCCATAGCAGAGCTCCAGAAGAGGCTCTCTCGAGTTGCGTCTGGCTCACTGACTTCCACCGCACCTGATGTTGAGTCGCCCGTTGGGAGCCGTGTAATAGACCTTCCAAGAGAGCTCCGCACTACCTGGCTTGCCGCAGTCGCCTTGCCAACCATGGTCACCCGAGGTGCTTTTAGCGGGGAAGTGCTTAATACGATGCGGGCAATTGAACAGACCTCAGCCTATGGGCATTCTTACCTGAATGATCCTGCTATGCGCCTAAGGCTGCATATGGGCAAACCAACGGCTGCCGACCGAAAGATTCTCGCTGGCCTATGTTTCACTGTATCAAGTATACTGACGACTGGTGCGGAAAGCTGAGACGCGGACGGGTAAAGAGCGAATGACATACGAAGGAAGTCGAAATGACACAAGTGGTAGAGCAGCCGGGGCATCCCGGCGCAAGGCGTCAGACGAAAGAAGGCGATCTCCTATGACTACAATGTCTGGCAGCAATCGTGGAGGAAGTGACAATGTGGCTGTTGGTCGACAGGGCGGGGGACGCGCCGGCTGGGAACTTAGACTCGGCGCTTTCCAGGCTGTTGTTTGGATCGGTCTAGCGCTCGGTGCAATGGCCGGCGCTTACTTTGTGGGGTTCTTCTCGGGGAGGTATGTGGGTTTTGATACCGCGCGCTCCGTTTCGGCCGTTGAGGTCGCAAAACTTACTGTGCCAACAGATCTTTTGGAGCAGGCTGGTGAGGGAGTCTCTGATATTTACAACCGTTTAAACTCCCCAGCAGGAGATGCAGCAGGAAGAGCCGCTGAAGCTCATGCGTTGGGCGCAGTGCCTGCCAAGGGCGCAAAAATCACAGAGAACAATGCAGCGCGGATCGCCCAGGAAATGCGCGCAGGTGCGGGCACTGACAAGGCCCCGGCGAAAGGCGAGAAGGAATTGATTGCCAAGTCTGATGGTAAGTCGGGCACGAATCCGAGTGAGGGTTCTATCGCAGCCTCTGAGATAGATTCGCTTTTTGAGGAAGACGCGGGAAAGCTTGCTACCCACGACGACCTCGAAACGGTGGAAGGGCGCCCCTCGAATGTCGTAGGTGAACCGGAGTTAAGACAGAAAGGGGTGCGCGTATTAGGAGGCGAGAGCCCCGCGAACTCAGAAGAGCAAGGGTCAACGACAAAAACCGTGCCGACAGATAACAGTCTGGGCGCTATTCTCGAGGAGCGCGTAGCTCGAGCTAGAGAGGGGCAAGCTGCGTCGGATAATAGTAAAGCAGGCGAAATTAAGGCCGCTTCGACAGAGATTCATAGTGACCCAGCTGGAAAGCTTGGCACCGAACATCCTGCGAATACAGCGAAGTCTCCAGCTACGAACGGGTTGCCAACAACGGCAGGCGCGAAGACCAGTAGTGGGGCGAAAGCCAATCCAACAATACCAAAGCTTGCTCCCCCAGAGGAGCAAGCGGCAGAAGTTCAAAAGAGAGAGCCCCCGGCAACGGATGGGAATTTTGTAAAGCAGGTACTACCCCAAGGTTTCTTCGCACAAGTAGCTGCGCCAAAACGGATCGCCGAGGCACAAGATGTTGCTCGTCGTTTGAAGAGATCCGGCTTTCCAGTGGTTATTGAGACGGCTCATGTTCGCGGGGAGGATTACTTTAGAGTTCTTGTTGGTCCTGAGGAGAACAAGGTACAGGCTGACCGGCTGGTTGATCAGTTAAAACGAGAGGCTTATTTGAGCGGTTCTGCATTCCTTCGGCGGGTGAATTAGTTTTATTGAGCAATTTATTGTTCTATTGCTTCAGTTATTCCAGATAATGGAGATTTCTTATTGAAGAGGGGCCTGGCTCCTTCCGATACTATCATCGTGTATAGCCTCTAGACGCAAACGATGACGACTTCAACAGAACAGGATCGGGCATTTGACCTCGGCATGCTTCGGTGCGCCGCAGGCACCGATGTTGGTATGCGTCGGGAAGAGAATCAGGATTCATTCGGCGTCATCAAGGGGCGTTCCTTTCACGCATTCTTCGTGGCCGATGGAATGGGCGGCGTGCACGGAGGCGCTGTGGCATCTCGCCTTACAATCTCGAGTATCGAGGAACTGCTGAATGAGGAAGGAGCTAGCGACCCGGAATCCTTGAGGGCGGTCATTCAACAAGTAAACGGTCGGGTGTTTCAGCAGGGGAGTTCCGATCAAAGTCTGGCTGGAATGGGGACAACAATAGTTGGGCTCATTTTCACATCGTCCGGAGCCACCCTTGTCAATGTCGGTGACTCACGCGCATATAAAATTCGGCGAGACAGTGTGGTGCAGCTCTCTGAAGATCACACCCTTGTACGCGAGCTGTTGAAATCTGGCGCGATTTCGCCTGATCAGGCCGAAAATCATCCCGTCTCTCACATGCTGACTCGGTCATTGGGACCCCTCGAAGAGGTGCAGATCGATTGCCATGTCCTCTCTGAGTTTCCAGAGCCTGGAGATGTGTACGTGCTCTGTTCCGATGGCTTGTACAACTTCGTCGCAGAGTCAGAGATCCTCGACGTAGTCCGACAAAATCCACTCGATGATGCTAATCAGATCTTGATCAATTTGGCGAACCAGCGCGGTGGCGCCGACAATATAACAGTCTTAGTGATCTCCGTTGGTGAGCCGGCAGGAAAAGGGCGCTCGGCCGCCTACCGAAAGGCGCGCGATAGCTCGACTGCCGGCGCATCTTCAAATACGGATGCTGAGACGGAGCAGCCCCCCGCAGCAGCATCATCCACCACCACGTCGGCCGACGAGCGTACGCAACCAGATGAGCAGCCGCACGATCCGCTCTCACCTGTTGTGCAGGAGCCCGCTCACCGCGGAAAATCGAGTGCAATTGATCGTCCACGCCCCGCACGATCGCCGAACGATACTCAGAAAAATGCCTCCATCCCTCGTCAACCTCCCCCTGTGCGCAGTGGTAGCTTTTATCGTTCCATACCGGTACCTCTGATGGTCGTGGCGGCGCTTGTGTTGGGGCTTGTAGTGGGGAGCCTCGCTAAGCGAGCTCTCGCGGTGCTGACAGGCGAGGATGGCGTTGCTCCAACTACTTCACCCGACCGCACTGAGTACGGAACATCCAGCGAGCATCAAGGAAATAGTCGAGCGAATGGGGGTGATGACCGAGTACCGCCGGATGACGGTGTAGGGACCCCCTCGCCCGAGGTAGACGTCGCTGCGGCTCTGGTAAGGGCTCAATCCGATCGGGAGCGGATGCTTAAAACGCGCGAGATGTTCGATAGTTCTATCCGTAGAATTGATAGACAGCTTGCAGCTTTTGATACCGCTGGTACCCCAGAGCTCAGTGAAACTTTGCAGACTGCAAGGGTGCAGGCGGATGACCTGCAAGGAAAGCTCTCCGATGTCGAGCTACAGATAGATGCAGCATCGCGCAAGCTCTCTCAATGGTACGGGCGCCAGAGGCGGCTTGAGTCGACTGACCCTCTTAAATTAGCGGCTGAGGTCGGCGCATCATCAGAGAATGTGCAGGGGAAGAAATCTGCCTTTGAACAGGCCACCTACGAGTTTATCAAGAAGCGTGATGAATTTGAGTTGTACTCGTCGAATGACAAGCTCCGCGAGCAGGTCAATCAACTTAAAGATAAGCGCTCGCAGCTTCTCACTGAGCTCGGGGAGGAAGTACGCCAAACCGTGGAGCGGGTCCTCTCTGAGACAGATAGGCAGCTCGAAGAGTTGAAGTATCAGCGCGATATGCTGAACATTCAGCTCCAGTCAGTGAAGCAAGATCTCGAGGTTGCAAAGAGCCTCTCGGAGCCAGACGGCGAGCAGCGACAACGTATGAAGAGCCGGCTTGAGCAGAAGCGGCAAGGCCTAGCTGGCTCTCTCGCAGAGCTTGACGTGCTACTGGCAGGCGCGGGTACTGCTCCGGATGTGGAGGGGGCGGCGAACGAGCCATCAGTGCCGCAGGTTACGGTTTCACCACAAGATCCGGCACTTCAGCCGACACCGTAAAAAGTTTGCGGTACGGTATCTTATCCCTGGCCAAGCAGTGTCCCTAGAGTCATACCCTTTCCACGGTGTTACACCGTCGATAAATAAAGGCAGCGTCACAGGCTCCTGGTCCTATCCACGCTAAATCACCTTCTTGCGCCTTCAGTTTTCCTCTTAACTCCGCTACTATCGTGTGAGTAAAACCCTGCACGTCGCGATGTCGGCAGGTCATCTTAAGGACTCGATATGGCTCGATATGCCCTTTTAAGCGTCTCTGATCGTACTGGGCTCACGGATCTTGCGCGGGCACTCCACTCCGCCGGGTACAGTCTTCTTGCGACTTCAGGTACGGGAAAGGAACTAGAGACTGCATCGTTACCGTGGACCTCTGTCGAGTCGTATGCTGGGCTGGCCGAGCTTCTTGATGGGCGCGTGAAAACACTTCACCCGAAAATTCATGGTGGAATTCTTGCCAGGCGAGATCTTTCATCTCACCTTGAGCAGATGAAGGCCGCTGAGATCGCCGCCATCGATGTAGTGGTCGTGAACCTCTATCCTTTCACAAAATACGTAGCCACCGAGAAGGCGTCCAATCCGGAGGAAATGACTGAGCTGGTCGACGTAGGAGGTCCTACGATGATTCGAGCTGCTGCAAAGAATCATCGATTTGTTCTGCCGTTGATTGATCCGAGCGACTACCCTGAAGTGATCAAACTCTTGTCCGGTAGTGAGGTGACGAAAGTAGACCCTTTTTCGCTCGCCATGCGTCGAACCTTCGCTGCAAAGGTTTTTCGGACTCTTGCTAACTACGACGGGACGATTGCGACATATTTTGAGGGTATCACAGCGGAAAGTTCCAAGGCTGACCTTTTTCCTGAAACCTCTTCAGTGGCTCTCGCTAAGGTCGCTGATCTGCGATACGGCGAAAATCCTCATCAGAAGGCTGCGCTGTACACAAGTCAAGGAAGTTCCTTGCCACTCCTGAGCGGTACAAGTTGGGAGCAGTTGGGTGGAAAAGAACTATCGTACAACAACATGCTCGACCTAGACGCGGCTTTACGATTGGCTGCAGATTTTCCGACCACAGGGAGTGTGGTTGGTATCCTCAAGCATCTCAATCCTTGCGGTATTGCAATCGGGCGAGACATAACGGATGCCATTCAACGAGCGAAGCAGTGCGATCCACGGAGCCATTTTGGTGGAGTGCTTGTCACCAACAGTGCAGTTGGAAAAGAGGCTGCCGAGGAGATTCGCGAAGATTTCGCTGAGCTTGTAATCGCCCCGTCATTCACTGAGGAGGCCCTCGCCGTTTTACGAAGCAGCAAGAACCTTAGAATTCTTAAGATACAGTTAGAGGCACTACGAGGATTTGAGGTTCGCTCCGTAGCAGGTGGTTTGCTGGTACAGGAACCAGATATCAGTCGCTCTGAAGTTTCAAAGGCTGAGTGTGTGTCAACACGCGCGCCGGGTGATGAAGAGTTAGTTGATCTCGATCTAGCGTGGCGCATAGTAGGCCACGTGAAATCAAATGCGATTGTTTTGGTCCGTGACGGTTTGCTCGTTGGTGTTGGGGCAGGCCAGATGAGCAGGATCGATTCAATTGAGTTAGCGATTCGTAAGGCGTCCTGCCATGGTCACCTTCTTCAGGGAGCTGTCGCAGCATCGGATGCTTTCTTTCCGTTCCCCGATTCGGTTATGGCTCTGGCTGATGTTGGTGTCACCTGCATTGTCTCTCCGGGTGGCGCGAAGCGAGACGACGAGGTGAAAGAGGCTGCTAACAAGCGTGGGGTTAGTCTCCTGTTTGCTCCAGATCGCCATTTCAAACACTAATTTTCGAGAGGAGCGCCTGTATGAAAATCTTGGTTGTTGGAAACGGAGCAAGGGAACACGCACTATGCTGGAAGATCGCACAGTCACCGCGTGTTACCGAAGTGCTCTGTGCCCCCGGAAACCCTGGTATTAGAGAAGTCGCTCAACTAGTTTCTATTCCGGCCACAGCAGCTTCGGCGCTCGCCGAGTTCGCGGTGAACAATCAAGTGAACATGGTTGTTATCGGCCCCGAATCAGCCCTTGATGCGGGTGTCGCAGATGCCGTCATTGCTAAGGGGATCTCGGTTGTCGGTCCAGTCAAGAGTGCTGCACAACTTGAAGCCTCAAAATCTTTCGCAAAGCAGGTGATGGTAGACGCTGGAGTTCCTACGGCTAAGTACCAGGTCTTTACTGATGAACAGAATTTGAGAGCTTACTGCCAGGATGCTGGCGCACCGTTAGTGCTAAAGTCGGACGGACTCGCGTCGGGGAAGGGCGTGTTCGTGATTACAGAGGAAGCGCAGTTCGAACCTGCAATTACTGCTCTGTTCGGTCGACTTGGAGCAACCACTGTCGTTGCCGAGGAGTTTCTAGAGGGCGTTGAGGTAAGTTGTATCTTCGCCACCAACGGAGTCGATGTGGTGCCACTTGCTCCGGCACATGACTACAAGCGATTACTCGATAATGACCTCGGTCCCAACACAGGCGGCATGGGCGCAGTGTGCCCGAGTCCGAGGATATCTGAAGAAGAGCTTACGTGGGTCGCAGACGCGATTGCTCGGCCAGTTATTGCTACTCTTAAGGCGCGCGGTATCCCTTTCGCTGGGTTCCTGTATGCGGGGCTCATGGTTCCAGCTTCTGGCGGGGAATTCGCCGAGCGCACTCGGGGTATCCGAGTTCTTGAGTATAACGCCCGCCTTGGAGATCCTGAATGCCAAGCTATCCTTGCGCGTCTGGGAAGCGATATTACGGAGCTTTTCGATTGGATTTCAGGATCTAGCGGCACAGCACCGACGCTCACATGGCACAATAATATGACCACCTGCGTGGTTATTGCCTCGGACGGATACCCGGATGAACCGAAGCAAGGGGATCCCATCCAAGGCGTAGAGTTGGTAAAACTGGTTCCGCGCGCTCTGGTGTTTCATGCTGCCACAGCCCTTGATGAGCATGGTACACTGGTAAGCACGGGTGGGCGTACTCTGAGCGTTGTGGGACAAGGAGATAATTATGAGGCGGCTCGTTCATCGGCGTATAAGGGAGTTGACCTCATCCAGCTTCGTGGCAGACGGGTACGACGCGATATCGGGTGTTAACGAGGTTTCCCATGAATGGTAGGGAATTTAAACTTCTAGCTCTCTCGCTTCTTCTGGTGGGCGCTAGCCTCGGTGCGAGTGATCTTGCGGCTGCCGATGAGCTGAGAATTATCGATACTTCTGGTCTCGTTCGTGGAGTGAGTGTTGTCAGAAGCACAGGGACGGTTTCTCTGACCTACACCGTCACTGGGCGTGGCGGTGTTACATGTACGGTCAAAAACGTTGACGGTCTATCGAATGACAGGTCCGTTGTAGGTAGTTCAACAGGCGAAGGTCAGGGCCAATGCTCTTTTCAAGGTCTTACGTCAGGCACCTGGCAAGTCACAGTAGAGGGTGCTGCCCGCTGGCAGGTGCGAATTAGTGGTACTACTGGGTGATGAGCCGCTCTCTGCTAGACCTCTATGTATCGATGGAGCAGCACGACCCAGAAGGCCTCGTGCCATTTTCTTACCTACCAAACCGATCCGAGATTTTAAGTTTACTGGAAAAAAATACGCCGATCGATGTGATTATCATTGGCAGCGATCTGACCTCAGCACTTACTGCCCACCTACTTGCAATCAACGGAATTCGAGTTCTGCTCGTTGCACCGGGGAGATTTAATGAGACCCCTGGGGCAGGTGTTTCGGGGCTTCTTCAACTTTTTTGGTCTTCTTCTTGGTCGATGCTGAAAGAAGTAGTCGCGTCAGCAAGGTGGGCATCAGCGACGACACGATATGCACCCCACCGTTGTCGGCGCCTACAGCTGGAGGGGGGTGGGGTGGGTGATGTTTTTCACAGACTCGCAACCACGTTGGTTAGCCGGCTTCCCCTCATTGATGATCACTGCCTTGTAAATGACGCAATCATCGGAGCGCGCCAAGAAGGGGGTTTTTGTCTTAATCATATGCTTCCGCTCTACTCGGAAATAGAAGGGGCCTCTGGTCACTACATCGTAGCGTTACGGTGTATGCTAAGCCGTCAAGAGATAGAGGTGCGGTGTGGATCACTCGTCGTTGCGTCTGATGAGCATGAGCCGAAGTCGCGATTGCATAAAGCTGACGTAGAAGCACGGTCTCTCAGCCAGAGAGAAGCAGAGTTTCATATGCTTCTAGCGGGGCGCACTACTTCAAGTATCAAGATCGTTCATTCGGATAATCAGAAGTGTGTTCTAGTACCTGTCAACGATCACTGTGAACATGTTGCGGTTTCATCTTGTCGAACCCTTACAGAAGTATCGCCAACATTGCGAAGTATCCTTCTCGATAAAAGAGACCCGCCACTACACTCATGGTGTAGAGCAAGTAGTAGTGTGGGGCAGGTGGTGCCGTTCTCTCACAAAGGGGGTGTTTTTACATTGATGCCCGTTGCCCCATGGCGTGCTGCAGCATCAGCAGAGAGGCTAGTTCAATTTTACTGCACAGCTGCCGGCTGGCCGCGCCCTGAGATCACCCGCTTTAGAGATCTTAAGAGTCCTGGTTCAGTTGGGGAAGTGAACGTGATTGAGTCTTTCCGGCGTGATGCGATAAGGAGCGGGCTCTCTGAAGCGACGATTGAGAGGTGCATTGCGTGGTGGGGTAGGAGGGTAAGGTATCTCGATGAGTTCCCAGATGGGCTGAAGCAGCTCTCGCCGAATATTTTGCGTGGTGAGGTTGCGATGGCGACTCAAGCAGATCATGCTCAGACGGTTGAAGATTTCCTCTTTCAGTCGTTAGGGTTGCAGAGAGGAGTTGTCGAAGACGCGGATCTCGCGGCGTTAAGGGAGGTTGTGAACGGGCAAGGGTTACCCGGTGAGAAGCCACCTTCTTAATTTAGTTCCATCACGATAAAAGGCAGTTGCCGAGTTGGCGCAGTATACAGGAACGAGGCATTCAGCGCTCGAGATGTATAGAAGTGGGCGTACCGTCACCGGGGACGGTAACTCTGCACTGGAGCCACCGTCATGAACCAAACGACTTTAAGCGACATAGTTGGAGACAGTTAGGTAACTGGCAGTGGGAGAGCGATCTGAAGTCGACTCCTCTGCTGCGCATCGGAGTGACCGCACACCGTTCCAACGTCGGCGCCACTACCTCGCGCATCGGAAGCTTTCTGAACACGCTCTCTTCTGCCAACATCAACTACAAGGCGGCGGAGTCAAGGATCTCTGATGCTGATATCGCATCCGAAGCTGCCAACGCCACGCGGAACACGATCCTGCAGCAAACCGCGGCTTCACTGCTGGGGCAAGCTAACTCGAGCCGCAGCTTGCGTTGCGATTGTTGCAGAATGCGTAGGGGATGATTGTCACCCGCAACGCGTCTGTGCCTTCCTCCATTTACATCAACTCTTTATTTTGGTTCCTCACCAATAAGTGTGGGTGAAATAGGGTAGAAAAACCCCCGGGGATGGGCGAATGTTGAGTTGTAAGACTTAAGCATTCAATCCAACCCGGAG
>JAYVGZ010000223.1:0-2484 GCA_043771805.1 Pseudomonadota bacterium | reverse complement strand
ATCTTTTGCCAGCCCTTCCAGCGTCTTAATTGCAAGCCAACAGCACGACACGTGGCTGTCGGCGGATTATTGCTGGGATCCGAGGTTTTGAGGCTATTCCGATGGGAAAAACTATGGCGCGACCCTACCAGGAAGCACCACTGCCCTAAGGAAGGGAATCCTCAACCGGCAACCGATAGTTGACCACAAATGGAGTGCAGGAGTAGTGAACAGTTGAAAATTGCTCTATCCTGTAACCATTTGTCATTGTTTAATTAGTAGGACTAACGACTCTCGTTTCGATGCGTGAGGGGTGCTCTTGTATGGGTAATACACGTTACTGTTTGACCAAAGCGGACTTGGCGGATGCAATTTACGCTGCAATCGATATCGATAAGCAGAAAGCTGCCCAAGTTGTTGAAGATTACATAGAGCTAATCAAGGAAGCTCTTGATGGTGATGGCAAGGTGATGCTTTCGGGATTCGGTTGCTACGAAGTGAAAGCTAAACCTGCCCGACGCGGAAGAAATCCGCAGACTCGCGAGACGATCGTACTTCGTGCGCGTCGTGTAGTGAAGTTTAAGCCAAGCCAGCTTCTTCGACGAGCCATCAATGGTGAGAAGGTGAGCGAGGATGAGCTAGACAAGGATTACTAACGCCGTTAGGCGCTGCGGCGAAGCGTACCAGTATAAACAGAGTGCGCTTCGCCCTTCGGAAATTTTGGATTCGTGGTCATTGGCACCGTCAACTCGTGCGGCATGGCTAAGCTGCCGTAGATGCGCGATAAGTCAGTGCGCCCCCCACGAAAGCCCCTCGAAGGTGAAAACCCCACCCACTCCAACGGCCAACTGGCGATCGTGCGCCTCTCGTCATAGTATCTTCTCCTGCACCTTACATCTCTTTGGAGTCTCAATTTGAAGAAGCTTCTTCTATCTCTCCCTTTCACGCTCATCTCGTGCTCCTCGACGTACTACGCCGCGATGGAAAAGATCGGTATTCCAAAACGTGACCTTGTCGTCAAACGGATCATTGCAACTCAAAGTTCACAAGAATCGGCGAAACAACAGTTCACGAGTGCCCTTGACCGCTTTAAGTCCGTCCTGAATTTTGATGGTGGTCCACTTGAGGAAAAGTATAACGCACTAAACTCCGAGCTTGCTCGGTGTGAATCTCGAGCAAACGACCTCCAATCGCGAATCGTTGCAGTGGCAGATGTATCCACAGCACTGTTCAGTGAGTGGGAGGAGGAACTTACACAATATTCGAGTGAGAAGCTCCGCCGTTCAAGCGAAGGAAAACTACTCGGGGCAAGGAAGCGCTACGATGAAATGATCCGAGCGATGCGTGCGTCAGAAGCGAAGCTTGAGCCGGTGCTGAAACCCCTTCGAGACAACGTCCTTTTCCTGAAGCACAACCTCAATGCCCGTGCTGTTTCTAGTTTGAGCGAGGATTTACGGACAGTAGAGGCGAATGTTGACGATTTAATTCGCGACCTTGAGCGGTCGATCGATGAGTCGAATAGATTCATCCGTGAAATCGGCAATTAGCCATAACCCAACGCCTTGTTCCATCGTGAGACCAGCGCAACTTGTGTACTACTTAAGTTGGGTAATCACCGCTTCTTTTAATTTTTCCTCAAGCTCCTCGGCGGTGAGCCCCTTCCACATCGGGATCTTGTCATCCACGTTGACTTTAAAAAGTCTATCGAAGTAAGGCAAAACGAGATGGAAGCCTGGCTCCAAAATTTTCTCGAATCTCCCTAAACGAAACAGAACTCCTCGGTGATTTTTCTCCAATACCTTCGCTGAGCGACAGATAACGAGAAGGGCGACTAGCAGCAAAAGTCCTACAGGGATCATACGGAATTCCAAATCTTTAAGAATGCTGTGTTGATGCTCAGACCATATCGCAACTATGACGATCCTTGGTAGTGGGTTTGCTTTGTAGACCCTTTAAACAATTTTCTGCAGCTGTTAGATCACCGCACTTCCCCGGCCCACCATAACTTTTCTTGAATTGTGTCGCGGTGAACGCAAGGCTCCTGTAGGAGCGTGAGCGAATCAATGCATTTCCTGATGCCCCAATACTCAATTGGGAGGTTTTAGATCGAGCACCTATTCCGCTCGCTCCTCGGGTTCTCAATTTACACGGACATGACGGCTTACGATGGAGGAGAAGATCTCCTCTCTAAAACTGCTGCAAGGACTACATGAAACTCATTTGCGACTTTTTGAGACAGACTCGATCAACGGCGCTCGCTCTCTTTCTGCTAGTGCCCAGCGCAACGCTTATCGCGTTACCGCAACAGGCGTTTGCGACAAAAACTGTCGTCCAACTTCCTATTCAACTTACTGCTCCACAAACGGTGAAGCAGGGCGCAACATTTGAGTATCTTCTTCATATTCCGGTTCCTCACCAATAAGTGTGGGTGAAATAGGGTAGAAAAACCCCCGGGGATGGGCGAATGTTGAGTTGTAAGACTTAAGCATTCAATCCAACCCGGAG
>JAYVGZ010000222.1:0-2159 GCA_043771805.1 Pseudomonadota bacterium | reverse complement strand
AAACCAGACAACTCGGTAAACTAGACAATGCCGTGTTCTCTTGGCCTAGTAAGCCCACGTGGTCTAGACTTGGGAATGTCTGTGTCGGTCATGGGCTATCTTGTCCATCGTATAACCTGACGTCTCAGGTAACCAGCTACAACACACCGTAGCTCTCTAAGGAGTCTTCCATGTCTGCACGCATCCAACGCACTCGCCCTGAAATCCTCGAAACCATCGTCGTCGCCCCTCGCGTGGTCGAAGTCGACTTCTTTGTGAATATCTACATGGACGAGAATGGCAACATTGAACAGGGTAGCCGCACGTTCCGCCAAGAACGCAATGCCATTAACCATGGCCGCGACACGGCTAACCTGGACTACATTGCTACCAAGAAGTTTACCGTTAGCGTTGAAGGCTAAGCATTAGCTTCCCCGCCTTCTAGTATTCCGGTTTCGGCCTAGGCACATAGCTAGCAAGTCTTTACCGCAGTCACGCAACCCACTCCTCCAGAGTCCGAGATACCTAGTGTCAACGACGTGCGGGGTATACGGCACGCAGTACTCTACGTGATTCCCTTCTCGCCTCTCTGTGCCTAGTCTTTTCCAAGCCTCCAGGCTAAACCTAGACGCATGGCCACTATACTTACACCCAAAAAACAAAGAAACAAAGAAACAAAGAAACCATGGCACATAAAATAAAAGTATTCAAAAGTGGCATGACCACCGACGTTACCTATGTTCAGGTAGGCACTTCGTGGCACGAGCTCCATGATGGCCAAACAACCCCGTGCGGGGCGCCTGACCCTGCGGGTGTCTATGAAGTCGGTGAGCCAGGACCCATGGAGTTCCTAGGGTCCGGCGTTGCCGCGCCAGCCAAGTTCCTCCCCACCACCCTGTTTGCCATAAACGTAGCTGAACGGACCTCCCTAGACGCCGAAATAGAAATCCATGAACGCAAGGCTCACGGCATTGCCCCGTTGTTTGGCGCCCCTCGTCGTACACTTAACGAAGTGTCTCAGCTTTCATCCCCCTTAGCCATCCCGCTTACCCGGAAGTTCTCGGAAACCAACATCGTCGTCGGCGCTCAGCTTACGAGAAAAGGCACGGGCGAAGTGGCTGTCGTGCTCGAAGTTGGCCCCCTACTCGCCATCGCCATCGCCATCCGCCCGTCTGATCCCACTCCGCACTCCGCACGCATCCGCCAGGAATCCTCGCGTAAATTCACCCACTGCCCTTCATGCGAACTATTCGGCGACTCTTGGGTTCGCGCCACCCCGGCCCTGGCTCCACTCCCTCAGGGTAACTGCGAACCCTTGCTCCCTGGCACCGTGACAGATCGTGGCCTTGTCATTAGCCTTACTGCGGAAAACGTAGTCATCGAGTCGAATAGCGGCCACACTTCCTCGTACCCGGTCTACTACAACCCCCTCGTCTCTCCTCGCATGTTCATAGGTACCGAACCCCCCATAACCGTCCTAACTCCTGGAGTCCCAGTAACCATGCTTGCTGGCGAACTCTGGAAAAGCCACACTGGGTCGTACATCATGGCCCGGCCCAATTACCGCGCGGCCTACTTTGATGACGTGAGTTTACGGGCCTTCTGGGGTGGCGAGTCAACTGGCTCAAGCCCCATTCAGGACAGCTATACTCAACTACGAGACGGCCGCACCCTCATGGCCTACCCATGCGCCATCTCAGCTAGCCAGTTACCCAGCACCTTCTTAGCCATCCAGGACACTGGGCTATTGTAAGCCGCGAAGTCGGCGAAGGGGCCGACGTGGAATTCTACGGCTGCTACCACGCACGAGAAACCTGGAACGATCTGCCCGTAGCCATCGAAGAGTTCTACACTCCTAGTGACCCCTTCCCCCACGGTACCCGGCTCACTAGGCCTTACGCCGCTATCCTAGAATCTCGGTTCACTTGTGGCCTCTGCGGGGACCAGGATCAAGACTCGGCCCATGATGCAGCGGCCAACATGTACACTGGAACTACTCGGCACATGCCGCGCCTACGCATAGGAACCTGCTGCATCGACGCAGGCCGCGTAACCCGGTGTCCTGAATGTCGGACCCTGTTCCACGTTACCGGACATCTTTTGGAGTGATTGATTCACCATTCAATGATAATAATGAGTGATCGTCAGTAACATCAACTAATCCTGTATGAGTGAGAATT
>JAYVGZ010000221.1:0-2369 GCA_043771805.1 Pseudomonadota bacterium | reverse complement strand
CACTCGCTGATGGGATCGCACCGGCGAGAAATGGCGCGCCTATTCAGCAGGGGCGAAATCGGCTGAAGCGTGTGATGGATTGGTTTGTAACAGGGGCGTAACGTCGATTCAGCAACTACTATTAGTCGCCTAGGCGGGTTGAATCTTACTCCCCTGCCGTCTGCGCTGTGAGAATAGCACCAATAGTGCCGCCGTCTTTGGTGAGGACGTCCTTTAGCGCCTCTCGTGCTGCCTCAAAGAGGATAGAGAGGAGTCGCCTATTATACTTAAAGAAAATTCGGATCCGCTTCGGGATCGTAAAAACAATGTGACGGTGAGGTACATCCTCAAGCACTGCAGCGTATAGGTGCTCTGCAAACTTCACTGCTCTCTTAGCACCACAGGAAGGGCAAACCCCACGTCGTTTACATGAGAACGCTAAAAGCATCGAATGCTTGCACTCATCGCAGTACACTCTCGCTGCACCGTGAGCGAGGATTCCGCAGTTCATGTACTCATCAAAGGTGGCCAGGACCTCGGCTCGGAGCACCCCGTATGTTGGCTGAAATCGCTCTTCCCAGGCACGCTCTAAGTCATCACGAGAGTGGTAGACCAACTGGTACAGCACACTCGTCTCCGGCTGCCTGCGCCTGTAGTGCTGCGTCTGGCCCCGAGCTTTTTCCCACCTGTAGCATTCCAGCATGCAGGGGGAATCGATGCTTGCGCGGCAGTAGTGCGTAACAGGTGCATCAGGACTTCAGAGTAGGATTCAGAAAAGCTAACAACTGTTCTTCTTAAAGATAACGATATTTCCATTGCAGGTGGGGCAGTCCGACAGCAAGGGCTTTTCCGGCAGAGATCCGCAACGCAGTCTTAAAAGCCATCCTAGAAAAGAACCAAGCATAGAAGTGAGGTAGGGCAGGGGACTCCCCCGGCATACCGGTATACCGGGGGATACAAAGGACCATCTTATCTCGGACCGCGAGCCCAAAATATGTAGTTTAATGCGTATTGATGTGCTATTATAGCATCATAGCGTAGTAGATAACTCGTAAGCATGCGTCTAAATGCTGTTTAACTAATTATTTATACATCAATGAGCACCAAATTACATCAGTTAGTATCCAAGTGGCCGTCTGGTGCGGTCCGAGCGGTCTCTTCGCTCAAAACAGAAGGGTACAGCGCCGGGCTTTTGCGCCAGTACCGTCAATCCGGCTGGCTGACCTCGCTCGGTGATAATGCGGTGTTTCGGACCGGGGATACCATCTCTCCTTTAGGTGGCCTCTATGCGCTTCAACACGATTTACAGTTGTCCGTGCACCTAGGAGGAAGAAGTGCACTAGAACTTCAGGGACTCGCACACTACCTTCGAAACAACAGAGCAGAGCTCACTCTCTTCGGCCATGATGCAAGGTTACCTAAATGGTTCGTCTCGTACGACTGGAAGCAGCCCGTTCATTACCGTGCGAGCAATATAGTGCCTGTTGAATTAACCGAAGGTTTGGTGCTGCGCGAGCACCAGGGATTTAAGGTACAAATAGCTTCACCGGCGCTGGCAATGTTTGAGTACCTTAGCCTAATCCCGAAAGACGCATCCTTTGAAGAAGGGCTAGAGATCATGTCGGGCCTTACGACGCTTCGACCAGATAAGGTACAGCGACTCCTTGAAGCTTGTACTTCCATAAAGGTTAAGCGTCTCTTTCTTCTCCTTGCTGAAGAGTGCAATCACCCGTGGGTGAAACGACTGGATGTAGACTCGGTCGAGTTAGGCGTAGGCCCAAGGAACTTAATGGTGGGAGGAAAGCTACACAAGAAGTATCAAGTGACAGTGCCTGAGTCGATTTTATCGAGACGAATAACATGAACTTCTCTGCCTACAAGGCACAGGTACAATTACTGCTACGAGTGCTCCCTTTGGTAGCTACAGAGGGTTGTTTCGCGCTCAAGGGCGGGACGGCAATCAATCTCTTTGTGCGAAACATGCCACGTCTTTCCGTGGACATCGATCTCACCTATTTGCCGATAGAGTCGAGGGAGGCCTCCTTAACTGGCATCAGTGACGCCCTGAAGCGGATTCAGCGGCGTATCGCGTCCGATCTAAAAGGAGTGCGGGTCATTGCTGATATAGTAAAGGGTATGGCAACGCCCAGTACCCTTCGGGTCTCTCAAGGGGAGGCTCAGATCAAGATCGAGGTTAATCTCGTTCTTCGGGGGGGCAGTGTACCCAGCTACGACGAGAGATCTATGTGTGTTGGCTCAAGAGACGTTTGAATCGTTCGCATCAATTTCTTGGCTCTACACCAATAAGTGTGGGTGAAATAGGATGGGAAAACCCCCGGGGATGGGCGAATGTTGAGTTGTAAGACTTAAGCATTCAATCCAACCCGGAG
>JAYVGZ010000220.1:0-2843 GCA_043771805.1 Pseudomonadota bacterium | reverse complement strand
CACTCGCTGATGGGATCGCACCGGCGAGAAATGGCGCGCCTATTCAGCAGGGGCGAAATCGGCTGAAGCGTGTGATGGATTGGTTTGTAACAGGGGCGTGACGTCGATTCAGCAACTACTATTAGTCGCCTAGGCGGGTTGAATCTTCACCAAACAACCTCGGTACCAAGTAAAAAGCAGCACAAAGAGCGGCATAAACCAAACAAAGTGGTTGAGGTGTACTTCACTGCTCCCGAGTTCGGCTAGGGTCATCACACATAGGAGTGAAAACGTAAGATCTCTGATCTCCAAAGGTCTGAGCCACGACCTTAAGAGTGTTAGCACGAATAATCCTCCCAATATGAACCGTACGGTTATGTGAACAGCAGTTGGTAAGTAGGGATAAATGCTAGTTCTAGCGCTCGGTTTAAAAATATGAAACCAAACAGAGTTCATCCAAAGCGCCCGGGCATCGTGCCACAGAAATGGTATCAGGATCGAAGCCCCAAGTGCTATGCCCAGAAGGAATCGAGAGGCGATACTCCGTCGTATAAGGAGCAGAAATAGGAATACGGCTGGAGCAAATTTAGCAGATAACGCTAATCCAACGGCAATGCCAGCGCGTATCCACATCGCCCGATCAACAGCTACAAGCGCCATTAGAATGAGCGCTGTGGGCAACGCATCTGGTCCGGCGCGAACAAAAAGTTGAAATCTGAATTGGGGAATGACCCAGAGCATGAGACACGCGAAGAGTGCATTTGAATGCCACTTTTCGCCCATAGCTCGCGGCCGTGTGAGTAGAGCTAGCGAGAGGAACATCACGCTGGCAAGCACAACATTGGTAAAAACCAAACCGAACTGGGGAAAGGGGATCACTGCTGCGTATCCGAAGAGCATTAGCGGCCCGTAGTGGAATCCGTTGTACCCGCGCGACCCTAAGACGGTTTGAATAGTTTGCTGGTATGGATTCAGCCCGGAGCGAAAGAGGAGATCGATCGCTACCTCCACTACCCAGCCTGTGTCCCCACGAAATGCACGCCGCATGATGAGGTCAAGATAATGATTGAGGGACAGAGACCAGATAAAAATGACAGAGCAAATCATGAGGTCCCATTGAGGAGTGGGCGTGCCCGAGGTATGCCTGTTCCTTCGAAGGAACAGGCAGAAACTAAGCAGAGCTGGTAAAAAAAGGAAACGGAACGCCTGCCATCCTGGCGTGGGCGGTCGGTGTGACAGTAGCAAAAAGTAAGGGGCTAAACCGCATATGGCAACGGCGGGGGTACAGATAAAACAAGACCACTTTGTTAATTGTTTGGGTATCAATTCTACCGGTCCCTGCGATTGTTGAAAATCTTCGCCAACGGGCCAGTCGATGACCTCTCTAAGGTTTTCAATCGTAATTTGTAAATCATAGTCGGTTTGACGTAGTGCTAACACTCAAGACTTTGAATGAAGAAAGAGTTGAAAATGCTCGGATGATGGTTTATATATCGGTTACTCTCGTTTAGAGTACGTGACTGCTCATTCGATGCTGGGTTGCGAGCTTCGTGCCTACTGTATCGGCTAGAACTCCTCAAAGTTTCCTCTTTACCAGGCCCTTGCAACTCGCGCCTGAATTTCTGCCCTAATATCTTTATCGATACAGCACCTATCGGTGGGGATCTTCCGTTCCACACTTAGGTCAATGCGTCTCAGCTCCAATCGTGTCGATACCTTAGGTGAAGGAAGTGGGCCTGAACGGTTAGGTGAGTCGCCGTATTGTACCCGCTCGTTTCATGAATGAGTAGTTTGCCGTCCCTCAGCGCCCGCTAGAGGCAGATTTTAGCACTTTAGAAACCACAGCGTAGTACCGATTTACCAATTGCACAGGTGCTTAATCACCCCTGCGCGCAGTCGCACCCGTAGTAATAGTAGTAGCAGTAGAAGTGGGAATCCGGATCGGCAGTAACATTCTATCTCAAACCGTCCAGCGTAATCTCGCACGCTCGACTGCTGATCTGAGCACGGCGTCAGAACGGCTTGCCTCGGGGCAACGGGTAAACAAAGGTAGTGACGACGCCGCGGGCTTAGCGATTGCTACGAGCCTAAGAACTGATTCCAGAATATTCTCGCAAGCGATAAGAAACCTTAACGATGGGCTATCGTTCTCTAACATCGCTGAATCAGCGATGGATTCATTGACCTATGTAGCGGATCGGATCCAAGAGCTCTCTACTCAGGCCTTGTCGGGGACGTTTGGTGATAAGCAGAGACAGAGCATGCAGCTGGAGGTTACCGCGTTGCAGGCGGAGTGGAATCGGGTTGTGGAGGGTACTACATTCAACGGCCGTAATTTACTTACTGGGGTTGATACTCGCACTGTGCTGCAAGGGGGCAAGGGAGTTGATGGAACGCTTTCGGTGCAGATTGGGGAGGCGCAGCTGGCTAATGGGCTTGAGGGGTATGGGGGGGGACGGGGACTACTAGGGTTTCTACGGATAGTGCGGGGAATCAGGGGACTGGGGGAGACTCTGATGTCAGCGTCCTCTCCGCCGACGGCCGCTATGTGGCGTTTGAGTCTGATGCCACAAACCTAGTAGCTGGAGATACAAACGGGAACACAGATGTCTTTATCAAAGACACCCTGACTGGAGTGACAACGCGTATCTCTACTGACAGTGCGGGGAATCAGGCAACTGGATATTCTTATGTCTATGCCATCTCCGCCGACGGCCGCTATGTGGCGTTTGATTCCACTGCCTCCAACCTGGTAACCGGCGATACAAATGGAAGTGGGCGAGATTCCTTCATCAAAGACACCCTAACTGGAACCACCACACGCATAAGCACTAATAGTGCTGGAAACCAGATGTCGGCGGGGG
>JAYVGZ010000219.1:0-3169 GCA_043771805.1 Pseudomonadota bacterium | reverse complement strand
TAGTGAACTATGGCGAGGATTTTTCGGATGACGAACGTTCAAAGATGAGCCAAAGATGGGATGCATAAATGTCTAGCTTATTAATTCACAAGTCCTAAGTTGCCTTTCTCAATTGCAAGCTCGATCTCTTCGAATGACACTCCTCTTTCTTGCCTAAGAGCTTCATTTTTTCTGAGTTCCAGCGAAATTCCCTCACACTCATATTTTATGACAATGTGTGCCTATTGTCTACAAAATTTCAGGGTTGATTTTGACGCTTAACGTCAAAGCGCAAGAGGCGCGGCCACCGCATTTTATCCAACCAATCGGTTCCTTGTGTACAGGAGGCGTTCGTTAACATTGAGAAGGGCCTACCGCTAGGGACGAACATTCGTGTTACAGGTGCCTGTCCCTGGCCGGATGGGCGCTTTCTAATGGGCGAGAACTGCAAGGTGGTTCAGCAGTCTACTCCAGCGGAGATCTGCGGCAGCGCAAGGCAAGCAGAACGGGACCGTCAAAAAACTCTGGTCCGGACTCTTCTACCGTCTTGCCTGAGAAGGAGCCGTGCTCCATTCTTACCTCCATGCCAACAGTTCCACTCTACAGAGCCCACCCATGGCACGGTATCCCAGCGGGAGACGACGCTCCCGGCAAGGTGACGTGCTACATCGAGATCGTCCCAACAGATACGGTTAAATTCGAGGTTGATAAAGAATCTGGAATTTTAAAAGTCGATCGTCCTCAGAAGTACTCAAGCCAGTGCCCAACGCTCTACGGTTTTGTTCCACAGACCCTTTGCGGCGATGGCGTCGGAAAATTCTGTGCGAAGATGATCGGCAAAAGTAAGATCAAGGGTGACGGCGACCCAATCGATATATGTATCCTCACTGATAGACCCATTCTGCACGGAGATATCCTGGTTCGTGCCTCGCCAATCGGCGGCTTTCGATTGCTCGATGGAAACGAGGCTGACGACAAAATCATTGCTGTGCTTGAGGGGGATGCCGTGTACGGGCATCTCACTGACATTAAGCAGGTCCCTACGGGAATGATCGATCGACTTCGTCACTATTTTCTTACGTATAAAGAGATCCCCGGCGTCGCTAAGGTTCCTCGCATCAAAGTGACTGATGTATACAACCGAAAGACTGCCCTTGCCGTTATAAAACAGAGCATGGAGGACTATCGGGACTTTGTGGTTAGTTCTGGCGCCAAGTAATGTCGAGGTCCTCAACGAGTTTCAACTCTTATCCACGTTAGGGTGCCTATATCTTTGACTCTTTGGGTTACCCCTTACTTCGTCCCCTCGGGCTCCCTCAATTCCTTCTCGCGAGACCAACAGAACTCTTCTAACATAGAACGCTCTTCACCTAATTTACCGGCTAGCATCTCAAGGTACTGCACTTTAGCAATAAGCTCCTCCTCGCCCTGCGCGATCTTTCGAATACTCGCAGCAAGATCGCGGACAGCATCCGTAATGACACCAAATCCAAACATCTTACCTGGGGTGAGAGGATGAATAAGCCCCCCTATTTCGCGCCACTGATGCTGCTGAGCAGCCTCGCGAAGCGGTTTGATACTACGGTCAAAGCGAGTAAGGTACTTTAACGCTGCGCGCGCGATACGCGGGTTATCCGCCACCGTCTCAACAACATTTGCTCGAATAGTATGCTCGCTGCAATCAACATCTTCCACGTACCGAGCCAACGAGTTAACAATCTCCGCTTTTGTTGCTGCCTTGGAAACAACCTGGCTCGCACCCGCCTCGATACATTTGTGAAGGTCCTCGCGGTGTAAATGGGCGGTAATTGCAACTATTGGTACTGTTATCCCTCGCTGCCTCAGTCGCAGTATCGCCTCGAGCCCAGTTAAGCCAGGCATTTCAACATCCATAAGAATTAGATCGAAACTTTGTGATAGCCCCGCAGCGATAGCTTGGGCTCCGTCATGTACAACGGTGACATCAGCTCCTGCGGCCGTCAGTGCAAATTGCAAGAACTCTCGGCTAGCGGCAATATCATCGGCAACTAGTACCCTCCCCTTCAGGCGAGTCGCAAGCGATTGGCTATCGGGCTGAGTGAGATCGGAAGGTGGCGCGCTGAGCAGTGGCCCCATCAAAGCGCGATCGATAGGTAACATAAGTGAGAATACGCTGCCTTGCCCGAGCACACTTGATACTGAAATCTCACCGCCAAGCGCTTCTGCTATGGCCTTACTTACCGCAAGTCCTAATCCGCTGCCGCCAAAGGTGCCCTCAATCTTTCTTCCCCCTTGAGAAAATGGCTTAAACAGCGTCGTCACTATCTCAGGAGGCATACCCTTTCCTGAATCAATCACATCGAAGCACACACAGTTGTTCGCACGATCGAAGCTTACCACTAACGATACGCTCCCATGCTCCGTGAACTTGATTGCATTACCAACAAGATTGAGAAGCACCTGGCGCAACCGAAGATCATCGACGCATACCATTGAAGGAAGCGGAAAAGTGTATTCCATTGAAAAATAGTTACCACGATCGAGCGCTCGGGCTTCCAGGATCGGAGAGATCTCTTTACAGAAGGCGAAAAGGTCGAGGTCGACTCGGGATACATCAAGCTCGCCAGCGCGAATCCGCGAGAAGAGGAGCACCTGGTCAATGAGTTCTAAAAGGTGGCGACCGTTCGCAGTAATATCGCCGACTACTCGCAATTGGCCCGCGTAATCAAGGGCTTGATCACGGAGCGTTTCTGCATGAGCGAGCATCGAGGTGAGCGGCACGCGGAGCTCATGCGCGGACCGCGCAAGATACTCTACCGCCGGATCCAGCTCCTCTGCCTGCGCTTTCGCTGCAGACCCTCTGACATCACCGCGCAAAAGTGCAAGTTTAATCCAGGGCAGTAACGAAAGAGCGGTCACGTCGTTCTCAAACACCCAACCGTCAACTTGAATTGAATTGCCTTGAGAGCTCGTGCCTTTTGCGGCTTTTAAATACTCTCCACCGGCATGGACGCGGCGAGAGAGGAGACCCACCACGACGGTATCGACCGAAGGACGGAAACCTCGCAGAAGAGGAACTCCCTCCCGATCAATTGGCACGAAGAGTAACGAAGCCTCACTGGGCGACGACACAGTGCACTGAAGCCCTAAGGGAGCGAGCTGCTCGAGCTGAGTACGCAGAGCATTACTAACGACAGGATCGGTCGTCAGT
>JAYVGZ010000218.1:0-3201 GCA_043771805.1 Pseudomonadota bacterium | reverse complement strand
AATCGCGGCGATCCAAAGAGCTTTTCAAATGCTACGTAGGCAAGCTTAGAGTTAGCGACACCAACTTTTCCGAAGAATGAATCCTTCGCCTCGGCCTTCGCCTTCCCTTCTTTAACAAGAGCATCAAAACTCTTCTCTACACTGGCATCTACCCGTGACACAAAAAAGCTCGCTACCGATGAGATATTACGAATCTCTTCGCCCTTTGCAGCCCGAGTCTCAAGAGCAGAAATGTAAGCCTCCGCTACTTTCTCATACACTTCCTGTGAGAAGATGAGGGTGACGTTGACGTTTATTCCCAACTCAAGAACCGTCTTGATGGACGGAATGCACTCAGGCGTTGCTGGAATCTTAATCATGATATTTGGACGATTCAGCTTCCCCCAAATCCGTTTAGCAGCTTCAACGGTGCCCTTCTCATCGGCGGCTAGGTAAGGCGAAACCTCGATGCTTGCATAGCCATCACCCGCTCCGGTTGCGTCGTAAGTCGGTCGAAGTAGGTCAGCTGCAGCAGCCACGTCCTGAATCATGAGCTCTTCGCACAGGCTTTCTGTGCCTAGATCCTTCAGGCCAGACGACTTCATATCATCGTCATAGTTAGAGCTGTCAGCGATTGCCTGCTTAAAGATCGTGGGGTTGCTTGTGAGGCCGGAGACACCTGTTTCGAGGAGAGATTTCAGCTCACCCGAACGCAAAACATCCCGCGATAGGTTGTCGTACCAAACTGATTGACCGAGTTCGTTAATCGCTAAGACGTATTGATTTTTAGCCATGCTGCCTTTCTTAAGTAAAATAAAAATCCCGCTCGTAAACGGTACACTGAAATAGTCGTAAACGGGAAACGAAATGTTGCTGTCGAATGCGGGTCGCGCGGAAGAGACTACCCCTGAATTAGCACAACCCGAAAGATCCAAATAAGAGAGAGTGTGGTGGGCCTAGAGAGGCGGAAGAAACGCGCTGGCCCCCTTTCTTCGGGTCCCCCTACTTGGGCCCCTCTGCGGCACCCTAAGCGGGGATTCGCGGTATATCCATCTGACCGGGAAAGGTAAGAATCTTCCGTTTTCTGTTGCGGTAAAACTGGTACGTAGTCATAAGGCAGTGCGCCGCATAAGGAATACCGTTCACATGACAGATCTCATCTCCGTAATACGTAGGTATCGGGCGCTCGACGATTCTAAAATTTCGTTCTGCCAAGGCGAGTATAATTTGGGTGTCGAAGTGCCATGTATTTGTAAAGGCCTGGAAGGGTACGCTCTTCAGCGCCTTGGTCGAGTAGAGTCGGTAGCCCGAATGGTACTCTGACAAATTCAACCCTGACATTTTATTCTGGAGATAAGTAAGGACCCTGTTGCCCGCAAACTTATACAGCGGCATGCCACCCTTCAAGGCATCTGACGGTTTAGCCATCCGCGAACCGAACACCATATCCGCTTGGTCCTTAATGAAGGGGTCAAGAAGGAGCGGCAATGCCTCAGGCGCGTACTGCCCGTCTCCGTGTACAAGCGCTACAACGTCAAGACCCCGATCGATCGCGTACTGATAGCCTACCTTTTGGTTGCCCCCGTACCCCTGGTTCTTTTCGTTGCGATGAACCGTTAGCTTCTCCACTCCGAATTCATTCTTGTATCCAAGAGCTGCGTAATAGCCGTTGTCTTGACTGGCGTCATCGATGACGAAGATCTCTTCAACCTGGTCGTACACCTCACGGGGTATCCGCGCGATCGTTTTGTTGAGGTGGTTGATCGCGTTGTATGCGATGATAAAAATTCCGATCCGCGGTGTGGTCGTCATCCTACTAGCTCTCCCACGAGGTCATAGCCCGATACATCGGTGATGACTACCTTACCAAGGTGGCCTGCGCCAACTCTATTTCTGCAGCTCTCATTAATATCATTAATAAGAACCGTGCCATCGACCTCAGGCGCCTGAAACCGTGTTCTCCCGCTCCACAACATATCGGTCTCTTCGTGAGGTCCCTCAACTAACACCTCGAGCTCTTTGCCGATGTACTCCCTATTGCGCTCGGTTCGAACCCGTTGTTGAGCTAGCATCACGCGATCACGCCGGGTTTTTTTCTCTCGCTCCGAGACTTGCCCCTTAAGGTCAAATGCTGCAGTTCCCTGTTCAGGCGAATAGGTAAAAACCCCGACGCTTTCAAAGTGTCCGTCACTAATAAACTGCTCTAAGTCGGCAATATCCTCTTCAGTCTCTCCAGGAAAGCCGACAATGAAGGTTGTTCGGAGCTTAACCTCAGGGGTCCGCCCGCGCACGTACTCAACAAATCGCCGCGAACCAAACCGTCCAATCGGTCGCTTCATCTCTTTCAAAACTCGCTCGCTCGAATGTTGCAGCGGAACATCGAGGTAGTTACATACCGAAGGCAGCTGTACAATCGCATCGAGCAGCTCGTCATCAACACCAACAGGATATGCGTAGAGCAGCCGAATCCATTTCATGGTCTCTGCTTTATCAAGCTGACGTAAGAGGTCGACGAGCCGCCCCCCTGCTAAGTCGGTGCCATAAGCAGTAAGATCCTGCGCGACAAGGTTTATCTCTTTCACTCCTTGTGCTCCGAGTGAGGCCACCTCACGCACGATTGAGTCGATACTACGACTTCGCATAGCACCGCGAATCTGGGGGATGATACAAAATGTGCACGGTCGATTGCACCCTTCAGACACCTTTACGTACGCCATATGCGGCTTTGACGCGAGGTGCCTCGGCATCGTGTCGTCGTACAAGAAATAGGGACGCCCAGCTTGATTGAGCATGTCACGCAGCTCACCGCTGTCCCCTACCGCGGCTTCGCCGACACCGAGAAGACCATCAAGCGAAATAAAAGAGTCTACCTCGGGGAGCGCCTTTCTTATGTCGCCTTTGTACCGCTCAACCATGCAGCCAGCGACAATCAGGCGACGCAAGCTCCCTGACTTTTTAAGCTCGGACATCTCGAGCACACAATCAACACTCTCCTTCACGGCGCTCTCTAAGAACCCACAAGTGTTTATAACGGCGACATCAGCTCTGCTTAGCTCGTTGACGATCTCAAAGCCCGTGTTTCGCAGCACACCGACCATGACCTCAGAGTCCACCTGATTCTTTGCGCAGCCGAGTGTCACCACTGCAGCGCGACCGATAAAGGCCGTCTTCCCCTCAAGGTCTCGGGGCTCTGTTATATTAACCGCAACGGAGCAGCTCTTC
>JAYVGZ010000217.1:0-4531 GCA_043771805.1 Pseudomonadota bacterium | reverse complement strand
AGCAGGAACCGTACCACCTCCCATCAGGGTCAAACTGCTCGCTTCGCTTCGTAAGTCCGCTAAACGTTGGGCGGCTTGGTCTCGCTCGAACGTCAACCGGCCAAGTTCTTGACGGCATTCGTCACAGATCCGGTCACGGTACTCAAGGACTCGTTGGAGGCGGAATCTGAACTGCTTCATGACTGAAGAATGGTAGCCATAGCCCGCCAGCTATCCTCCATCGAGGATTTGTCGAGCGCAGATTGGGTTAAGAACTGATTGACCTTTCCGATCTTCTCTACAGCGCGGTCGACGCGCTGGTTCTGCCCAGGCTTGTAGGCGCCTATCGTGATCAGATCTTCGGCATCTTGGTAGGTCGTTATGATATCGCGTACCTCTGATGCCATTTTGGTAAGTTGCGGTGGTACAATATCAGACATAACACGCGAGATACTTTGCATGACGTCAATCGCGGGAAAATGCCCGCGTCCGGCTAGCTTTCGGCTCAAGACTATATGCCCGTCAAGAATACCGCGCACCGTATCTGCGACCGGCTCGTTCATGTCGTCACCCTCAACAAGCACCGTGTAGAGGCCCGTGATGCTCCCAGCACCCGCGCAGGTTCCCGCGCGCTCGAGTAATCTGGGCAACATCGAGAAGACCGATGGAGTATACCCCCGAGTACTCGGGGGTTCACCGATTGCTAGGCCCACCTCACGCTGCGCCATCGCGAGCCGTGTAACAGAGTCGACCATCAAGACCACTTTTTTGCCACGATCGCGAAAGAACTCCGCAATCGCCGTCGCCAAAAAAGCAGCGCGAATTCGTAGGAGCGCAGACTGATTTCCTGTAGCTACGACAACAACAGAGCGAGCGAGGCCTTCTGGCCCCAGATCGCGCTCGATAAACTCCCGCACCTCACGACCTCGCTCGCCGACGAGAGCGATCACGTTAACGTCACTTTGTGAGTGTTTCGCAACCATTCCCAAAAGGGTCGATTTACCAACGCCCGAGCCAGCCATAATTGCAACTCGTTGGCCGGTTCCCACAGTCAACATTCCGTTAATTGCGCGTACACCGAGATCGAAACACTCGTGGATTCTCACCCGCGTGACTGGATTTGGCGGATCACAATACAATGGCGTGGTCTCTTCCATGACTGGAAGAGGCTGCCCGTCAATTGGATTACCGAGCGCGTCGATTACGCGGCCAAGGAGCCCTTCTGACACAAGAACATCTGTACTCCCCTCCCCCGCAGTAATGATCGCTCCTGGCCCGATACCCTGAATTTCACCGAAGGGCATGAGCAGGATCTTATCGCGCTTAAAACCAACGACCTGCGCAGGAATCTCTTGATTACCTGATCTCACCGTAACGTGTGATCCAACCGGTACAAATGGACCGTTTCCCTCAATGACGAGACCCGTCATATCATTAACGGCACCTCTTAACTCAAAGCTACTCGCTAGTCGCGTTACGGCGCTCGCTCGATCAAAAAGACTCTCCATGAACTCCCCTGCTATCCACTTACGCCGCTATAACTTTCACGACTTTGTCTTTGATCCGCTCCCACGCAGGGTCGATCTGAAAGTCTACCTCACCCCCTGACGTCATGACGACACACCCAGATTTGACGCTCTCGTCAGCCTCAAAGTTCCATGTGCCATCGTAGTCTTTGAACTGCTTCGGCAAGCTGAGGAGTGAGAGGAACTCATGATCTTGTGGGCTCACGCGGATAGACCGGATAATCGCGCCACCTGCTAGCTTAATCGCCTCTCGCACGATACCAAGGATATACTCAGGGTTAATTTCCACTACCGTACCAATCAATTTTTGCGATATCTGGATCGCGAGGTTGACCGCTTGATGCTCCATCGTTTTGAGGTTTTCGCTGATCTGTTGCCCTACGTCCTCAAGAACCGTGGCATACCGGCCTTCGATAACCTTCATACGTTCATCCAACTCTTCTACTGCAGCGAGTCGTCCCTCTTGGAATGCTTCAGCCCGCACGGCCTCAAGTTCCCGACCATGTTCAGCACGAAGTTGGTCAGCAATTTGCTCTGCTGCCTTTTGATCCTCCTCCATCGAGAGCACCTGCCGGCGATTGGGGTCGAATCGACCACCCCCTCCCCCGTGGAACCTCACTTGGTCACCCGCAGGCGGAACGCCTCCGTAGTCGGCAAACATAGGATCCGCTATCATCGTACGGCCATCGAGCACTGCAAAGGAGCTCGGCTCAAAGGAGTTCTGATTATGAAACTCACCCACGAGCTCCCATGAGCAGTCCTCATAAGGAGTACCCTTGTAGGTGATCTGAGAGAGCGCTTCCTGTAGTTCCTTCTCTTGCTCTGGCACGTCTGCTCCTCTTTGCTATGGAAGTTTATAGTCGACCATCGTTAAGCCAGTACCGAATCAGGAGTGCTGCCTGTTGAGGATTCTCCTTCACCATACGTGAGTTCTCCGCCATGATCTCACCGAGCTGTTCTAGATCGACAGCAGGTTCGAATTCAGGAATGACTGCTTTAGCGCGCTCGGAATCAAGCTCTTGTTCAAGCTCGGCCAAACCGGTTGGGAGAAGTCGAGTCAGGTCGACCTCTGCCTCAGTTGGAGTGATCAGGAATTTCACCATCGGACGAAGGAGAAAGAAGAAGAACAGTACTAACGCTAGGACCGGCACGGCTACACGCCCCACAGCGATAATAAGATTCGGTGTGTTGCTCTTCTCAAGCTCCTCTTTGAGGCTCTCGTCCGGCTCGTAGAACGGTACGTTCTCGACCGTTACAGTGTCACCTCGAGTAGAATCGAATCCGACAGCCGACTTCACAATTCCTTCAACCTGGGCCAACATTTCTGGTGGAAGGCTCTTGAAAACCCTCTTAGTCTTGTTCTCCTTCGGATCGCCCACGGGTGTGACGTCATACTGCCCGTCAACCATCACCGCCGCGGAGAGCCTAACAAGGTTTCCCCGTGCCTGCGCACTCTTTACCACTGCCCGCGATACTTCGAAATTCTTTACGTTTTCTTTACGAGTACTTTGTGAATTGCCGTTCTCTGGGGGTGAAAGCAGTTTGGGATCATTTGAGAGGTTTGATACAACTCCTGGGACACCGCCCCTCTGAGATGCCCCCGCACCCTCTTCGATACTTCGTTCGGACCGAATAACTTGTCCCCCTGGATCATAGCTCTCTTCCTCTCGCTCGCTCGATGAAAAATCGAGGTCAGCGGTAACTCGCGCGACTACCTTGCCTGGGCCAAGCACCTTATTAAGCATCTGTTCGATACGCTGCACGTACCCCTTCTCGACCTCGCGCACGTATTGCAACCGGGTAGCGTCAGCCCCCATACCTTCGCCTTCCTCGTCTTTTGGTGTCAGTAAATTACCGAATACGTCAATAATCGTAACGTTGTCAGTTTTGAGCCCCTCGACACTACCTGCTACGAAGTTAGCGATACCGCGAATCTGCTTCTTATCAAGCTCTCCGCCTGGACGCATCTTTAACAGCACCGATGCAGATGGCTCTTGGGCCTGCTTTGCAAAAATTGTCGCTGCTGGTTTTGTAATGTGTACGCGAGCAGACTGCACGGCATCAAGCGACATGATCGTCCGCTCGATTTCGCCTTGCAGAGCGCGAAGTGCCTTTACAAGTTCACCAGCAGTAGTCGTTGCGAAGTTTGTTCCGTCAAAGAGCTCATATCCGACCGTTCCTGTCTTCGGTAGCCCCTCGCCGGCAAGTGTCATTCGTAACTCGTGCACCTGATCGGGGGGTGATATCGATACAGAGTCACCATCTACCTTGTATTTAATCTTAAGCGCCTTAAGGCGCTCTACAACGGCAGAGGCATCAGCGGGTGGAAGGTCAGAGTACAAGACGGTATAGTCCGTCTCTCTAGCGAGCTTCGAGACGAATATCAACGCGGCGATACAACCTACTGTAAGCAACGGCAACATCACCTTCTGCGCTAATGGCAGACTCATGTACCCTGCAAAGAGCTGATTTATTACTGCTTTCGGATCAAGCGTGAATGCCATTATACCTCGTTAACTAAAACCTTTTGTTTGGCGCCTAAAATTTCGCGCCGACCATCACACCTGAGTTCGGATCACTTCCTCGTATGCCCGAATAATCTTTCCCCGAATCGCCGACATAAGCTGAAACGCAATGTCCGCCTTCTCCAGTGCCACCATCGCACCGTGGGGCGTTACGCCTTCAGACTTCAATGCCAGCCCCTCAATCTGCTTGTCGGCCTGGTTCTGCATGTCGTTGACTTCGCTCATAGCTTTTTCAAAAACATCTCCGAAACTGCCGCCACCGCTCTTCTGGCCGCCAACTTTCGGAGTAGATTCCTTAAGTCCTTGCACGCCTGGGATCGGTTTCATGTGGGGGTCGATTGCATTGATGCTCATACGTCCTCGTCTTTGATTTCTTAAGCTTGAGTGAGAATTCTGCTCGCCTCAGATTGCATCGTTCGAGCGGTTTCTATTGCGGTAACATTCGCCTGGTACAGACGACTCGCAGACATAAGGTCTGTCATCGTTGAAACAACATTGATG
>JAYVGZ010000216.1:0-6821 GCA_043771805.1 Pseudomonadota bacterium | reverse complement strand
TGCTTTAGTGTTCGAGATGACAAGGTCAGAGAGCCCTGGCTCAAATATAGGAATGCGTCCTTCCCGGAGAGCCTGGATCTTCTGCTCGTTTACATCGACGCAGACAACATTATTACCAGTCTCAGCGAAACAAGCTCCAGCCACGAGTCCGACATAGCCGGAACCGACGATAGCGATATTCATTGCAAAGTCTCCACAACATCAAATAACGATGCCCCTTTGTATAACGGGATGGATTCCAAATCAAAAATAGATCGCGGGAAAGCCAGGGCCGTAGACGTCTGCCCCGTTGAGCGGACACGCCTATCCGCATTAAATGCAGAAGAATGGCCTGGTTAGAAGGCATCGGTACGCCGTGCAGGCACTGTACGCAAGATATTTTGCAACAGACAGCCTTATGCCACCCGATTCGAAACCAGGCAGCTAATAGCACGGCTAGTGGAGTGTTACGGAATCTTAAACTGCCCCGAGAGTCGGGCTTTGTCCGCTCTTCGTTGAAGGAGCTTACGAATATCAACCCCGCATAGTGCGCTACCGGTAAGGATGCCTGTTTTCGGCTGAACGCCCTGCAGGAGCGGCAATGATCCCTTTTTGGTGAGTAGGGCTGATGCGACGTAGGCGTCAACCAAAACTTTGACCTTTGGTTGAACCGCCTTGGGTTCCTGCTTGATACCCGACGTGTTGAGAATTTGCAGCGCCCCTACAGAGTAGTAGTCTCGGACAGCAACGTTCACGAGGCTTTCTATCTTCAGTCCATTGTAAAGGATAAGCGCGAAGAGTGCTCGATCGCGAGCGGCCTCGAGGGATGTCCCCGTGATACTCCGGAGAAGCAGCCGTTTGTTCGCTGCCGTGGCGGTAACCTTTCCCAAAGGTTTTTTTGTACTCGGTGCACAGAAGGTGCCTGTTTCCGCGGGGGAGTTGGGCTTGCTGCCCGCGGTGCCGGGGTTTCCGATCGGGTTGGAGGTTAACTCCGTACATTGACCCAAGGAGCCCTGTTGTCCCACAACACTTACCTGTGCTGCCGCATCAGAGAGAGTGAAGTTATCGATTCGAAGTCGACCGGTAACCTCCGGGAAGAATACACCGAAGGCGGTAATTGTCCCACGCGACGGAAGGCTAAAGCCCGAGTTAGTCGGGCGGTCAGGGCCTAAGCCGATCTTGTTAGGAGAAATTCCGAAAGTGGTACCAGCAAGGATGAAGTTTGCTCCTTCCCAGGCACCGCGCTGTTGGGGACTTATGCTCTGGTCAGAAATGTACCAGCTTTCGCCGACGAGGAGGGCAAATCGAGAGCCGTCCGTGAGGTCGGTTTCTGTGTCGTAGCCGTTGAGTCGCTGCTCGTAGGAGACTGAGGTCAGGTTCGCGACATCAACCGAAAATTCGTCGGTGAAAATGGTCAGGTCGGAGATATTCTTCGACCAAAAAGCTGAGCCGTCGACGGGACCAACTGGAGTAGAATTATAGGCAACCAGGAGGTTAGGCGAGCCTGGTGGATTAATCTTGAGAAAACCTATCTTTCCAAGCGTTGACCCGGCACGAAACGCCTTCCAGTTGGCAAGTTCAGTTGCGCTTTTGGATGAGCTGTCAGTGTCGTCGCACAGGTTGAAGGTCTCACGGTAAAAGGGCGCGGCTTCGGCGCTCGATACCGCAGACAGTATTGCCGCGAAGAGCGTAGCGGTGCAGAGAAAAATAGCAGTCATATAAGATCGCATTTCTAACTATCCCAGAAGGTGTAGCCTATTTTGCCGAATAGGGGTTCGTACCCTCAAATCAAGGGGTAGTCAAACGACATCTCTTTTCAAGGCGGAGGTGGGCGGCGCGCGGCGCCCGGCGCCCGGCACGACTAATTCAATGACTTACCCACCGCCGTCTCGGTGAGGTAACGGTCTAGAACTTCAGCCATAAGCTTGTACCCTTCGGAATTGTAGTGTCCATAGCAGTTGCCCTGTTCCATGAGGGAGCACACCTCCAGATCGTTCATCCGTTTAAGGAGTTCCGGGCCGAAGTCGAAGTGAGGAACTGCTTCTTTTTCAAGCCGCTCAATCAGCGGCGAATATGTCCACCTACCGTGGGCGCGGAAAAATTCAATATCATGAGCATTGGGAATGATCGTTACCAGTGGGGTTTTGCCGCGCGCGCGAGCTAGTTCAATAAACTTCTGCATGATGCCATAGGTGATATCTAGGGCCTGCGAAGGGTGAGTAGGGTGGTAGTAGGGTTCCCAAACGGGGATATCTGCCAGTTTCGCTCTGATGTGCTCGTTGCCCAATGCCTTAAGGAGAGAGAGGGAATAGGGAAAAGCGGCTCTGACTATGCCAGTGCTCCCGCCCGGCGCAAAGTGTTCATAGGGGAGCGTTTTTTCGGGGTGATTGGCGATGGCTTCAGCGTCCTCGCAAGAGGGTAAAAGAAGCGGAATTAGTTTTAGTGAGTGACCCTCGAGGATGAAGCGAGGCTTCAACAACAAGTAGTCATCATCTGAAGTGAGGTTTCTAAGCTGAGTCACGTTTCGTCGAATATCGCCGGAAAAATGGTTGAGGAGTACGATTGGCGCTTCATCGCCCATATTTTGCTCGAATCTTAAGAAGGCTTGATCTGTTCCGTACCCGGGGACTCCATAATTGCTGACGCGGCAGTGACGCAGAAGCGAGAGCTGATTGCTCCACGCAGCCGAATCAACCACCGAGTCACTCCAGGTGAAGGAGTCCCCGTAAAGCGAGATGCACGCAGTACCAGCGGTGGGATAAGAAGGAATAGGGCGCGAGCCGCTCGGATCGCACTGCTCACGAAGCATCTTCACGGAGGGCCATCCCAACACGGGATCTCTGTTGCGCATGTAGTCGTCGTAGGTGGAGAGGAGGGGAGCATTGTAAAACACAAGCCGTTTGCGCAGAGTTTGCACCCCAAGCCAGGCCCCAACTTCAGCGCTGCTGAAGGAGATAAGGAGTATAAAGAGGTATGAAAAGATTCTCTTTCCCATGCTCGTTACGATACACTTGGACGCGAACGCCCGCTAACCCTAGGCTGTGACTCCAAAGATATTACCCGCAGTAGTAACAATGCCTATGTCACAGACTACTCACCCGGATTACCAATAAGCGTCCCCTGTACGAACGCAATCTTCCTCGTAATGTGGTCTGACACCCAGGTGGCATCCCACCATTCATTAGGAGACACCGGGACGCCGTGCATCCGGATCTCAAAATACACCTCTTCTCCAAGTGAGAAGCCCGAGTCGCCGGTACGCCCTATCGCCTGTGCCGCAGCCACCTCATCACCGACCTTTCCCGTTATTTCTGAGAGGTGCGCATAAAGACTTGTAAGACCAAAGCCGTGATCAATAATGACAGTTTTGCCGAAGTAGCCAAGCTCTCCGGTGTAGGAAATTCTACCCGCATTAGCTGCCTGAACAGCAGTTCTCGACGGTACTGCGAAGCGAACGCCACCTGCCGTTGCTCGCCAGAACTCCTCGCCTTCGAGCGAGTACCCCCTCTGCTCACCCATCGTTGAAGACGGGAGGGTCATAACTGGACGACCAAACGACTGAGACCACCATTTCCTCCCATCATTGGTAGAGAATGCTTCACTTAAAACGACTTCATCGTGCAGATGTGTGATCTTCAGCAAGAGAGCGAGGTCCTTGGCTGGGGAACCTGTCGGTGTAAAACCAGACCCTGAGTCTTTGTTCGCGGCGAGAAGAGAATCTGTAATTTTCTGCGCACGCGGAAGGTCGAGGGCTGTTTGCGGAGTGGGGAAACGACGTGATCGAACCTGATACTTAAAGTTTGCAGTGGCTGCGTTTCCGATATCATCCCTCGCCATTATCTTCATGCGTGGAGCGTCGTCTGAGAAATCAATTGGAACCGGAAAAAAAGCAAAGTAAAGATCGTGGTAGCTCTTGAAAGATGAATCCAAAAGTTTCGCCTGGAACGCTGGATATAATGTGCCCTGATACTCAACACCCTGCTGACTAGGAGCCTTTCCAACGACCTTGAAGAAGACAAGCTCTGTGCCCCCCGCTACTCCATTCTGTTGCGGTGTAATGACATCGATGCGCGGTTTGGCAAAATCAACGACAAGTGGAAGAACAAGGTGCGTTGCGTTGCTCCACAAGGTTCGATCAAACGCCAATACTTCCAGCTCAGCTTTCCCCTCACGGAGGGTCAGATCTTTGGCGTTGATGGTGAACTCAATCTCGTCCGATTCAACGTGCTGCTCGGCGAAGATTCGCTTCGCTAGCTGCTGCGGCTGGTTCCGTTGCGAAAGGCGCACCACAACTTCATCAAGACCGCCACCTGTATCAGAGATGCGAAGCTTTGCGCTCAGTGCGTCCGCTCCGATTCCTGGCGGCTCCGTCACCCATTCGATGACTGGGGGATCCTGCTCGTAGAAAGACGGCCACCAAGGCTTGGCGTGGCTTACTCGAACAAATCCGACGAGTCCGCTCACAACAATTGAGCCAGCTACGAGTAACAGGAAGGTCGGGAAGATCACTCCACGCCGCCGCGGTTTTCTTCCCAGGTGAGGGTCGCCAGTTAGTGCTGCCGCGCCGGTAGTCTCGTTCATATTGACCCTTGCCCTACAGCCGATTAATCCGCTCACGGACAACCGAAAGGGCCCCGTCGATACTGATCCGTTCTTGCTTGGTCGTATCGCGATCTCTGATCGTGACCGTGTTGTCAGTCAGTGACTCGGAATCGATTGTGAGACAGTACGGGGTACCGACTTCATCGTGCCGAGCGTACCGCTTCCCGATCGACTGCTGTTCGTCATAGCTTGCATTGATGCCAGCTTTGTAGAAATCTGCCACGATCTTTCGGGCCATCTCAGGCATTCCATCCTTTTTCGTCAAGGGTAGCACTGCCACTTTGTACGGGGCGAGCCGTGGATGAAGTTTGAGCACCACTCTGGTTTTTGTTTGACCCTCTGCGTCAACACCTTCCTCCTCTGAGTAGGCATCGCAAAGGTAGGCAAGGCATGAACGGGTGAGGCCTGCTGCTGGCTCAATCACGAAGGGTACGTAGCGAATTCCTGGCTTTCCAGTCGCGGGATCTGTTTTTTGTTGATCAAAATAGCTGATCTTTACCCCAGATTCGGCCGCATGTTTTGAGAGATCGTAATCAGTTCTCGACGCAATTCCTTCAAGCTCGTCCCATCCCCACGGGTAGCGGTAATCAACGTCAAAGCAGTTGTCGGCGTAGTGCGCAAGTTCATCTGGCTCATGTTGACGCAGGCGAAAAGCTGACTTGTCGTTAGCGTACCGCTTCCACCACTCCATGCGATTGTGAGTCCAGTAGGAGAGCCACTCTTTTTGGGTACCTGGCTCGCAGAAATACTCCATTTCCATCTGCTCAAACTCGCACGTTCGGAAGATGAATTTCTCAGTGGTGATTTCATTTCGAAATGATTTGCCCTGTTGAGCGATCCCAAACGGTATCTTCATCGACATCGATTGCTGAACGTTCATAAACTGCACGAACATGGCTTGAGCTGTTTCAGGTCGCAGATAAATGGCGGTCGATTTGATGGCTGCATCGAGATGCTCCTTAAGCTCGGTTCGAGAAAGGTTCTTGCCGTGAATCTCGTCAAGAACTCCTTCAATCGGGTCAACTGGGCCGATCGAGGTACGAAACATCAGGTTAAACTGCCGCTCTCCCGAAAGGTCCGAAGAGCCACATTGCGGGCAGACGTAACCGACTTCGCCGACGACACCAGCGCTTTTTTGTCCATCGCTCTTGCCACCCTTGACCCAGTTAATCGCTGTACCCGGGGCAAGCTGCGGGGCTTTGTCGGCCCGGAAACGTTCTTTACAGTTGTGGCAGTCTACTAGTGGGTCTGAAAACCCAGAGAGGTGCCCGCTCGCTTTCCAAACATTCGGGTGCATCATTATAGAAGCGTCAATACCGACCACGTCTTCGCGCTCGTGCACCATGCTCTTCCACCACTCAGCTGCGATGTTTCTTTTAAGCTCTACACCGAGTGGACCGAAGTCGTAGGCGCTCTTGAGGCCCCCGTAGATTTCACTACTCTGAAAAATAAACCCTCGACGTTTCGAGAGGCTCACTATCTTTGCAAGGGTGTCGTTTTTTGTAGGGGTATCTTCGGGGCTCATAGTTGGCTTTTTTGGGCGCTACAACGGTGAAGCTTCAAGCTACCGTGTACCGGAGGCGGGCTCAAGGGGGTTGTAGGCTTGGAGGGGTAGGGCGGAAGAGGGCGACTAGACCAACCCCTCCAATTAGGGCATACAGAGACCGAAAGATTTTCCATTTACAGTCAAAAGGCGCGAAGAGATATGCAGGTATACAGAACCCTTCACATCCTTGGGATGATTCTAGTCGTGATGTCACTTGGCGGTATTGTGCTCCACACAATCAATGGGGGCACAAAGCTCAGTAACACCTTCAGAAAATGGGTTATGATAACCCATGGGGTAGGATTACTCCTTCTTCTCGTCGCCGGTTTCGGAATGTTAGCTAGGCTTGGCATTCACGGGATACCAGTATGGGTCGGTGTGAAGCTTGTAATCTGGCTTGCACTAGGAGCCGCGGTTGTTGTTGCCTACAAAAAGCCCGCTTTAGGGAAGCTTCTGTGGGTTGGGGTGCCTGCTCTAGTCATCTTGGCAGTAATGACCGGGCTGACGCACCTCGGTCAGTAGTTTACGCGGCTACTAATTTACTCGACTACAATTTACTCGACCATGAGTTTGTGGCGCAGCTTGAATTGTTTATTCTGCGAACGGTGGTGGTTACACCGACGCAGCCGTCTCGGTGTCAGCTCCATCTCGTTGTACGATCTGGTAGACGGTGTTTCGTTCGACCGCCTCAAAA
>JAYVGZ010000215.1:0-7605 GCA_043771805.1 Pseudomonadota bacterium | reverse complement strand
TGAACGGCTAGTTGTTTTCACCCCCGATTTACTCCGTAAATCGACCCCTGAGGGGTATGGTCGCGCAGCGCAGTTTTATACCGATGCCTGAACGCTTACAGCACAACGAAATCAAACAAAAAAAATCAGATACTTAGCCTCGCTGATGATGGCGGCAAGAAAGTGTGCCGCATCACCCTCACCTTTTTCGGTACGCATACCGATAATTTTCATATCGCTACTGAACAAGTTTACGATCAGAGCACGGAACATTAAGAAACCCATGGTAACACCTACCGATTCATTCAGCCCAGAGAGTTGGGAGTACGCGCGGGGATACGCCGGTGTTTTCGGTACAGTTCCCAGTTCGTTTACTAGTGTTATCAGAACGTTAATGAACGAGCACAGCGCTGGACTAGCCCAAACTGCGGGTAATAGTAAGTACTTTGTTGTAAGGCTTCTTAAGAGCCCCTCGCTCCTAGCTCCATTTTACTTCGCAGCCGAGATCTTCGATCCAGCAATCCTGGAGAAGAATGGACCAACGGGCGCCGAGCAATTGATTAAAGGATTTACACCCTTCGAGATCGCCTCATTGCTTGGATTGGTCTACCTAGTCCGACGGGGACAGGGACTTTGTGATCCGGAAGAGCTTAAGAACATCTTCGATCCAATGATTCCGAACACGAACATAGCATTCGCGATTGGCCGTTCCATTCCCGCTATCGGAGTGGGCACTGCACTTTTAGAAGCGACTATCATACCGATCGCTCTCGCAGCATTTGCGAAGCACGACGCGAAAGGGTTCAAAGAGTACCGGAGAGATGTCCAGAAGCAGTTTGGAGGACAGTGGAATTCCGATCTGGAGGTAGCTCGATGGGGGTGCAACCATCTTCAAATTGGCTCCGTCCTCCTGCAAAGCCTTGGTTTTGGAATCACGCGTGCTAATGCTTTCGTAAACGCAGTCTCGTCTAAATCAGAGCTCGGAACGCTTGAGGAGATAAATCTCTGTCGCGATTTCCGAATGGCGAAGTTATGGCGGGAGGCTATCGCAACCACCTACTCTGCTCCCACCATACCACTGCCACCAAAATACTATCCCACAAAGGCATCACAAGATGCCGCGGTCGCGACCATTAAGGCAGTACATGAAGACCCCGATGCCTCATCTTGGCTCCTTAAGGGGAAGGAGGCCCTTCCAGCTCATCAACTTTCCGCAGGCAAAGTGACATCAGCCAACGCTGGCTCCACCTCGACACCCGCACAGGGAAGTGGAGATACCTCTTCAGCCGATATCGACAAACTTGCCCGTGATATGGAGCAGCTGGCCGCCGAGACCTCCAAGTAAGAATCAGAGCCCATCATTCACTCTCAACGTACCTAGCAAGTAAAGGAAGCTTTGCGGCTTGTCGTTGAAAAACTGTGTAAGTCATTCGGCGCAGGCTTGAGTTTCAACCCCTTTCGCATTACTGCGCTTTGATAGCACTCACTACAACATTACACATCTTCTGAACCTTATCCGCCGAGACAGCCTGGCTCGAGCGTAGAGACTTCATCTTCAAAGTCTTTGACACGCCTGAAGCGGAGAATCGCACTCGCACCGGGGTACGGGGCAGTCGGGTGGCAATCCGAGCAGACCCGTTCATGAGATTTATTGTTCCCTGCTGTCGGCACTGTACCCCGTTAATGGCGATAGCAAGTGCAATCTGGCCAGTTCCAGTGCCGGCTAGGGTAGCAGTAAGGGTTGGGCTCTTAGACCTTGCTTGTTGCAGGAGGGAACTCTGCTTTAGCGATATTTTCTCCACCGATGCCGCTGGCTCGCCGCTTCCACCCTTCGAACAATTTGGTGCCATAGTCACACCAAGAATGAGATCCTCCACGCCTGTAGAGAGGAGGCCGCGCTGGGTAGCTGCTAGATCCAAGGTTGAACTGAACTGCACTGATTGACCAGTGATACCGATGACCGCCCGTGGAGCGATGGGCGTACTTGCGAACGAATCTCCGAGGATAGCCTTCCTAAGGTTGCCCAGCTCTCCTGCAGACCCAAATGAAACGGAACTCTGCACGTTACCATTGGGGTAGAGCGTCAGCCGCGTGAAGATATCACCCTGCCCTTGCGTGTTATATTGCTCGTCTACCCACGCAACGGTTACCTTATCAGCACCGGAGTAAACGCGAATACCGTGATGTACCTTGGTCGGTGTAAGGTCAGTGTGAAGTGCTGCGATAGAGTTTAGCGGAGCACTTCCTGACACTTGGTAGTCGAGCTGCGAGGGCGCTTTCGTGTACACCACTCCGTTCGGTGAGAGGTAAATCACACTCGCGGAGCCTCGGAAGAATGGAAAATCAAACTTAAGTGGCACTGCGTAAAAACTTCCTTCGTCTGCCTGGTTGATGATTGGCTGAGCGTCTGCAGCGGTGTCAACTTGACCAGAAGTGAGCACGTTGAAGGGAGTGAAGTCGTAACCGCATGGAGAAACGGTTTCTCCAGAGCTCGGAAGTGGCGCAGTTTCGTTGTACAACATCCGCCCCACATCGAGAGCTCTCTGGGTTCTTACCAGAGACACTCCGGTATTCGAGTCCTTTAGGGTCGCGAGTGTTTTACCGCTTTCGTATAAACGCTTAAAAAGAGAATCGACCGAAAGAGACGCATCGTATCCCCACAGAAGGGCGAGTGCTCCGCTCACGTGTGGGGTCGCCATCGAGGTACCAGAGAGAGTGGCGTAGCCACCATTAGGAGCAGTGCTGTAGATGCTTACTCCTGGGGCTGCGATGTCGACCGTAGTGGTTCCGAAATTTGAGAAGCCCGCAAGATTTCCATCTCGATCGATTGCAGCAACTGACACCACGTTTGAGAGATCATAGCTCCCTGGGTAGGCAGGGCTGGCGTCGTTGTCATTTGCTTCGTTTCCGGCTGCGGCTACGAATACGATTCCAGCTGCACGTGCCCGGTCAATGGCGTCATACAATGCCTGTGAGTAACCGCCTCCACCCCACGAATTGCTGAGCACTAGTCGCGCAATATTGTGTTTCCGTTTCGAGGCAATCGCGTAATCAATCGCTTTGATCGCATTTGAAAGACTCCCTGACCCCTTGTTATCAAGGAACTTCAACGCCATCAGTTTTACTCGGTGATTAACACCCGCTACGCCTATGCGGTTGTTCCCAACGCCACCTATCGTGCCTGCACAGTGAGTACCGTGTAGATTGTCATCCATCGGGTTGCCGTTCTCAGCCATCGCGTTGTAGCCGTACACATCGTCGACGATTCCGTTACCATCATCATCGACTCCGTTACCGGCCACTTCCCCCGGATTACGCCACATATTTTCGTTAAGATCCGGATGATTGTAATCGATGCCGGTGTCAATCACAGCAACAACGACGTCACTAGACCCAGTAGAGAGCTCCCACGCACGCGGTGCATCTATTCCGCGGGCTGAGCTTAGGCCCCACAGCTGACCAAAATCGGGATCGTTCGGCGTCACTGCTCCTGCTCTCATTTCATAGTTCGGCGTACATGAGGCCGCCTGACGAGAAGCTACGAGCTCCGCGCAAAAAGTATCTGTCGAATCAACTGGAAGTGCGTATGACTGCGGATCGTCGGAGGCAACTGAGAGCGTCGCGGTTGGTGCTACTTTCTGCACAACGAAAGTGTTTCCGTTAATAGCGCTCTTGACCCAACCGCCTCCGCTTTGCAGCGCGCTCAGCGAATTTCCCTGACGCAAATTTCGCGCGGTGGTTGTTACGGGGAGAGTGATGACGTATTCGTTCGGAAAGGCTTTGAGCTGTTCCTCTGCCTGAGCATGCGAAAGTACATTCGCATAGAGAGCCAGAAATAAGGTCGCAGTCCGTACGACCAACGCACCCACCGTGCATCGTGAAAACGTCTTCATGACGAAAACCCCTCAAAGCTACGCTGAAAAAACCTCTTTCAGCCGTAGTCTCGTCGTACGTACGTGATGATGATCCCTCACGAGGCAACGGGCTGATTCATGCGTCTGCGAAAATCTCGTAGACACAACAACGCTTACATGTTGAAGAGAATCGACTTGAAATTGGGATTCTTGATGAACGGGAGCGCAAAAGAACAGAGTGCGTTCTTTTGTTAATGCTTCTGCACTGCTCCGGGTTGCACTGCGCCGGGTTGCACTGCTCCGGGTTGCACTGCGCCGGGTTGCACTGCGCCTATTTGGCGAGCAACGAGAGTTCTAGACGTCCGTCCTGCATAAACCGAGCAAGGTTACGCGCGTTCAGCTCTGCCAACTGAGCGGAAACGCCCTGCTTTGGCTTACAGACAACCGAGAACTTGTAACCATCTCGGACATCCTCGCGCCACACCTCGTAGACGTAGCTGCTGGATGCTGCTAACCCAGCTGATAGGCCCCACCGGGCGCCAACTATCTTGGTGACGACACCCGCACCTAGCCCATCTGAAGCCAGATACTTCTCAAAGAAGAGTTTCGCACGATCCCAGGCAGCCGGAGCCTCATCGAGGTTCATACGAAAATTTGTTTGCGTGGTAGCTATTAGTTCTCGCGCCTGATCATCAACAGTTTTAGCAACTTCAAGGGTCACGCCCTGAGATCCCTCGGGAAGGTGGGAGATTTGACCTTTCTGGCGGTATGATAGGTTTTGGCAGCCAGAGGAGGCGACTACCAGCGAGGTAGCAGCAACTGCAATGAAGGCTAACGAGGTATGGTGAGATATTTTCTTGAGCATGGGCACCTGATTAATGCCCCAGAAGCTTAGCCGCTCCCCTTTCAATTCGAAAGAGGAGCGGCATAACTTAATGAATCAAAACAAGATATCAGCTAAACGAGCTGCCGCAACCGCAGGTCCGTTTAGCGTTTGGATTCTTGAACTGGAACCCCGTTCCGTGGAGACCAGAAACGTAATCGACCACGGTTCCGCGGATATACCCTGCGCTGATTGGGTCGATGACGATCTTCACCGAGTCATGGGCCAAAGCAATGTCGCCCATGCGCTCTTCCTTGTCGAAATCAATGCCGTATTGGTACCCGGAACATCCGCCACCAACGACTGAAACTCTAAGAAAATCGCCAGCTTCACCCTCTTCTTTCAGTGCCTTCCCAACCGCCTCGATAGCCGATGGGGTAAAGAAAACTGGGGACTCGTCGGTTGGAACAAAACCAGAGTCACTGTCCCCCATTACGCCCTTTACTCCACTTCCACCGCCGCAACTCCCTTCTGCTGTAGTCATAAATCACCGTTTTCCTTAAATAAAAATTGTATCGAAACTCTTACACTACCGTATGTAGAGTTATGAGCTAACTCGGGACAATTTGCGCATATTCCAGAGCTTCTGTAGTCGTAGCCACTAAAAACTTGATTTCCAAGAGAATTTTTCACCTTGGGGCCACCTGCTACTCAGCCTTTGCCGACCTCTCCATTGTACAGAATTAGCACTCCGTTTAACAAGCGCCGCATTGCGGAGAGGTGACTCGTAGTTTCACCCCTGTTGTTGCGGGTCAGTCTTTCCCTTCCTGAAGTTTGCTTATGCGGATTTTGCATCCTAATCGAATAAGATCAACGCGTTAAATCTATACTCATGTTTCACCATCTGGGATCCGACTTATTCATTAGGGCAAGGAATAGAGGCACCGAACAAGATTTGGGCAACCTCGCTCTCCCTTAAAAAAGGGCCCCAACGGATATGAGGTGATGGCCATGGGCGGTTGTTGTAATTACGACCAAGGTTTTGGATTCCGGTTGTTTGCCCCAAGACATTTGCGGGTGCTTTTGATCGGCCTGCTTCTGGCAGCCTTTCCTATCACGAGCTTGTTCATAAGTGAATCTTCAGCGGAGCAAACTCCGGATCGCGCTCGCTACTCTTCGCCCGAAGATGCCCCCCGACTGACATTCACCCCACTTAAGCTCGCGGGCGGAAGTAAGCTCACGATGATTTCACCCTCGAAGTGGTCTGATGTGGCTAACGAGCTTCTTACTACTTTGAGCGAGACGCACACCCAGTATGCAGCTCTCTTCGGTTCTGTCCCGGCCTTCTCCACTTCGATTCGATTAATGGACGACGTTGCCTTTTACGAACTCACCGGAGCACCAACGTGGACCAATGCGATGTTCTTCCGTGGTCAGATAATTATTCCGATCAACGCGGACCAACCCATAGACCTAGAAAATATCCACCGCTCTGTCAGACACGAATATACACATGCAGTGGTATCTGCAATCTCGGGTGGACGATCACCAGGATGGCTTGATGAGGGGATCGCCCAGTGGGCTGAAGGGGTACAGAATCCAGCACTGAAGCCTGCCCTGCGAGCGTGGCTGAAGAGCAATGAGCCCGTTCCCCTGCGATTCCTTCAGGGCGGATTCACAAAACTGAATCCTACCATGGTTCCGGCAGTGTACGCTCAGTCACTTTTTGCGGCCGAGTCCGTTATGCAGGTGTACGGCTTTAAGAAGATCACACAGTACCTGAACAACCTTCGCTCAGGTCTCGACAAGAGCGAGGCATTCCACCTTGGCTTCGGTATCTCAGATCAACAGTTCGAACTTCGGCTGGGAATGACTCTGAAGCAGTGGGCCGCCGGCGATACAGCACATAAGAAGTAATCGAATCACCGATCACTTCCGACCGCCGCCAACTCAATCTCGTTTCAGCGATCACGAACAACCCCCGTTATGGCTGCTCGTTTCTGCTCCCATCACTGTAGTCGCGACATCTTAAGTGCTGAAGAAGCGGGAAACTCACCATGTCCAGAACAAAACACCGATCCATTCACCCTCTTGTAGTCGCCAGCGTCATGAGTGCTCTCGGCATTAGTGCCGTCATAGGTTGTGGAGGAATCGGTGGTGGAGGTGGAGGTGGAGGAAGTGATGAACCGAACAGCACCGGCACTATCACCATGCAGCTGGAACGAGACGACGTGGCTGTCGGAAACTTCGTTCAGGTATTTGTTGAGGCCGAAAACATAAACGAGGACGGCGTTCTCATTAAGCTTCACTACCCTGACAGCTTAATCTACTCGAAAAATAGCGCAGTCGCATTTCCGGGCGAAAAGTTTGATCGGGATTTTCCGCCTTTTACTGAATCAACGACTTCCGGCGAGCGTTACCTCGTGTTCTTTGTGTACCCCCGCAAAGAAACCGGCGATAGCGTACGGCTCGTGTTAAACCTCAAGGCCATCGAAGTTGATGAGGACGCTTTTGTAGAAGCCGGGATCAACAATAACGATCCGAATATTCCCGACTCGTCGGAATTTTCTGGTTCACAACCATTTTTCTCTGCCGACGATCGGGCAAGCGTTTACATCCGCGGCTTATCCGCTCGGTCAACACCGACGCCAGCCTCGAGCGGAACACCATCAACATCACCAACTGTAACACCTACACCGGCAAAGTAAGGAGTTAGCGCCCTACAAACGCAAAGCCGATGTCAGACGGGAGAAAAATTGTGTGAGGATAAAATAAAAAGATACCTAACCGGAAATGAGACTCTCTGAATGGGCAGGCCAGGCTAATTTCCCGGCCACCAAATCACCCCTTTGTGGCCGACAAACCGTCCAGTAACTTCTCCAGGATGACGAAATCGATCGGCTTAACCATGTGAAAGGTAAACCCGGCCTCCTGCGACTTCCGCTTGTC
>JAYVGZ010000214.1:0-5058 GCA_043771805.1 Pseudomonadota bacterium | reverse complement strand
CGTAGGGAGTAGCGAGAAGGCTTTAATCCTCCTTGGTGATGTGCCTGATAGCGGGCTTGATCTCGCCAGGTACTCTGATCTCCTTAAATTTCCTCTCCCCGCGGTGAGAAAGGGTGCCGCAAAGATTTTGACAGAGCAGTTCTTTAAGCCAGAGTTTGGGAATATGCTCACGTTCCTCTCTGGGGACCAGAGTCTCCTCTCTCGCGAGCAGGTAGTTGCTCTCCTTGCAACGTTACACCTGAAATCAGATACGACGTCTTCATTCGTTTCCACCTGGTTCGGAAACATGTCACCGGATCCACAAACAGTGCTCCTCTTGTTATTGTCGCGGGGTAATTTCGATTCTGAAGATGTCTTCAACTTTGAGGCGGCCAGGTACCTTCGAAAAACAGAGTGGCAGTGCCCAGTTGATCTTCTACGATTGCTTGCAGCTCATCCCGAACCGCTTGCTCGATCACTCGCCTATGCCCGTCTCGATCCGAAGGATCCGGCCCAGCTCAGTATTCTTCAGCAACGTAGCAGCGTTGAGAAGGATGATGGATTAAAGGCATCTATTCAGACTCGGCTTAACCTGAAGGATCAAAGGGCGGCCAGGCCGAGTGGAACCCCCGTTCCATCGACCGAGGAAGTCCGGGCGAGGCCTTCTGTTGGACCGTCGATGAACAATCAAGCCGATGTAGCCGCGACCGCCATAGCGGTGCTGAATCCTTCAAAGCAGTAGTCAGATTCTTTGCTTTTTTCAAGGACCTAGGTCCGTTCTATGATCTTTGTCACCTGTTCGAAAGCTTCTTCGGTTATACTGGTACCAGATGAGCGATTTCAGCGTAGAAGGCAGAGTACGATGACAAGGCCAATCTGCGGCGGTAGTATCCACCGTGCTTTTTTCTCGCTTTGGCATGGAACTGGTCATAGAAAAAGTCATGTTGAACGGTAGACAGGAACCTAGAACGCAATCTACGGGTATTCACGATGGCGCCGCCCTAGAGATGCCCTATGAACCTTTTAAGGGGTTAGAGCAGGCCCCGGTTTTAGAAGCGCGGTCGCAAGCGATGCACCGTTATGAGGATTGCTTGGTTGCGGCAGAGGTAGCCATCCGTCGCCCACTGCGCCCCGATTTGTCCGATTATGCTGAGATGGCGCTTCCAGATGTTGAGCCTCGTCAGTGGACGACTGCGCTCGAGATGATGGCTGAGACGCGCAGCGCACGGATAAGAGAGGGGGTTATTGCGGCTTGCATGGACCAGTCGATGCGGGTCGCTGATACCATCAAAGGACCCCAACCGTTGGGGTTCGATCCGCGATTCGACCATTTCCATATTCCCCTCGATTCTTCGCCTTCCACAGTTTTTGTGGAACCGAGCTCTCCGCCGCGGCTTATGTTTTCTGAAGACTCAAGCGGGAAGAATAGGAGGATGCCTTTTGCAGATCTTCTCGTTGATTACCCGAAGGGGCCTGAAAGTTTTGAGCGGCTCGAGGAGTTTCCTCAGAGGCTCCTTAGGGAGATGTACTACATGCGCGAGGGCATTGCGTTAAATGTTGTTGTTTGGTCGATCGCGGCCCGCTACGCCGGATCGACGAGATGCGAACAATACCAGTCTGTAATGTGGGGTGGGGCGGAGTGTGTAAGTACATGCTGCGACACAGTTGACGCCGATTTACGCGAATCTCTCGAGAGGGCAGTAAGCAACCCAGCGCTGGAAAGGTACATCAATTTCCGAATGGCGCAGGCATGGCAATTGTATAGAAACCTTTCTGATGAGCGACGGAGCAAAGCTTCGGCCTAGCCCGTAACCACAGAAATTCCCCTCACTTCTAATGCTACGATTGAAGTAGCTGTTTTAGCAGAGCGTACTCATTACCGAGAGAAATTTTATTCCCCACAAGTGCGAACGCAGCTTCAAGCTGCACAGGTAGCTGCGGAGATCTTCCAATACACGCCTCGACTGTATCCCCGAATTTTGCTGGATGTGCGGTACCGAGGACGATACCCGGCGCGCGCGATCCAGACGATTTGCGGTACAGATCCAACGCTGCATATCCAACCGCTGTATGCGGGTCTAGTATATAGCCAGTGTCGTGAGAGACGTTGTGTAAGTTTGCTCGGGTCTCGTCGTCGCTAATCGAGTAAGCCGAAAGATGATTGTTTACCGCTTCGCAGGAAGACCCGAGCAGTGCGAGAATCCGAGCGAAATTACTCGGGTTTCCAACATCCATCGCGTTTGAGATGGTCTTAGTAGACGGTGCTGGGCAGAACTCTCCGGTAGTCAGATACTGCGGGACAACATTATTACTGTTACAGGCAACGATAAAATGCGAGATCGGGACTCCCATAAGCGACGCCATAAGCCCACCGGTAACGTTTCCGAGATTGCCGCTTGGAACCGAGAAAATCGGGGGCAGGGATAAAGGGAACTGAAGAGCGGCATAGATATAATAGAGAGACTGTGGAAGCAGCCTCGCTATATTAATGGAGTTCGCAGAGGAAAGGCGAACAGTTCTCTGGAGATCCGTGTCAGATAGAGCAGTTTTTACTAGCTTCTGACAATCATCGAATGTTCCGTCTATCTCTATCGCCGTCACGTTGTGACCGAGCGTGGTCATCTGTTGCTCTTGAACGCGACTCACTTTTCCCTTCGGAAAAAGAACAACCACACGGATTGATGGTGAGGCAGAGCGATCAAGGAACGCATTTGCAACTGCGCTCCCCGTATCCCCCGAGGTAGCGACGAGTATAGTGAGTGGATCTCGGGCTCCAGTAAGAAAAAATCGGAAGAGCCCTGCCATGCACCGAGCCCCGAAGTCTTTGAACGCACACGTTGGTCCGTGGAATAGCTCGAGTACAAAGGTGTTCTCACTTATCTTGACGAGAGGTAGTTCAAAGGAGAACGCATCAAGACAGATCTCGCTTAGCACTGTTTTTGGGATCTCGCTCTGGAGGTAGCGATGAAGAATTTCCGCTGCAAGTTCCTGAAAGGAAGCGGCTCTTAGCGCTTCTATCTCGCTTGCGGATAATCGTGGGATGTTGCGGGGAATGAACAGTCCGCCATCAGGAGCAAGCCCAGAAAGGATAGCGTCTCTCCATGACGATGAAAGCTCATGATTTAAAGTGGAGGTAAGTTCCATGGTGACTACTCTTGTTTCAGGACGGTAGCACCGACTGAGTTAATCTGCGAAGTGTGCATCGTTGCTGAAATAGAGAGGCTATCAAAAGCCGCGACTACGGCCGCCCCAACCGTATCCGCAATCTGCTGCGATGCAGCGAGGGCAAAGACAGATGGACCAGAGCCAGAGATGGAGCATCCAAGAGCGCCAGCTGCAAGGGCCGCAGTCTTTGCTTCGTAAAACCCAGGAATCAGGGCCGCACGCGCGGGTTCGATAACTTTATCCTCTAATGCTCTCCCCATCAGCGCTACATCATCACGGTAGATCGCTGCTATAAGAGCTGCAACATTTCCCCACTGAGAGATTGCATCAGTAAGAGGGATAGACCGACGAAGAATCTTTCTAGCGTCCTCGGTTCTTACTTCAACACTTGGCGTAATAACGACGACCCATGCACTGCTCGGAGTTGGAAGGGCCACCACATCAAGGGGATCGTAGCTTCGGATAAGAACAAATCCGCCAAGTAAGCAGGGGCCAACGTTATCTGCATGCGCGGTGCCGCAGGCCACCCGCTCTCCTTCCATGGCGAAGGGGAGTAGCTCAAGGCGAGTAAGCGGAGCGCCTAGAAGCTCATTTGCCGCAACCACTGCGGCGACTGCACTCGCAGAGCTCGAACCGAGACCACTTCCTATCGGAAGCCCTTTGTTTAAGTGAAGGTCGATACCAACTGATTCGTACTTTTTCGGGTCATGTCGACGAAGCTCGCCAAGAAAAGCAATTACTGAAACTGCACTCGTATTTCTCGTCGGATCTAATGGGAGGCGCCCCCCATCACCCTCGATTCCTAGCAGCCGCACCGTGCCTGAGTCGGTTCGCACACACTCGACTGTGTCACCAGGGTGCGCAACCGCGAATCCGAGGACGTCGAAGGCAGAGCCCACATTAGCTACTGTTGCGGGAGCAAATACTGTTACCTTACTTAACACATGCCCTCGTTGCTCTCACCGTTCATTACCGAGCGATCCTAATGATATCTGCGAATACGCCAGCGGCAGTAACCTCGGCACCAGCGCCGGGTCCCTTCACAACGAGTGGCTGCGCCGCATACCTGCGCGTCGTGAACGCCACTATATTATCACTGCCGCGCAAAGCACAGAACGGGTGGTCAAGCGCCACCGAACGTAAGCCAATGCACGCAGTCTTTTTTACGCAATCGATTGCGGCCCCAAAAAAAAGGCGCTCATCATTATCTGACGCAGAGGCACGTTTATCCTCAAAGAGAGCGTCAAGCTCGGGAAGTCTTGATAAAAACTGCTCAAGTGGCCACGTAAGCGACTCATTCGGCAGCAATGGATCAATAGAGACCTGTGACAGCTCAAGATCAAGCCCCGCTTCGCGCGCGAGAATAAGAACCTTTCGGGCAACGTCGAGCCCCGAGAGATCATCTCGCGGGTCAGGCTCCGTTAATCCAAGTTTTTTCGCTGCTAATACGGCCTCGCTGAACGAAATCTCTGCAGAGAATGTATTAAAGATGTAGCTGAGCGTTCCAGAGAGAATCGCCTCTATCTGAAGCACATGGTCTCCGCTCTTTACCAAGTCAGTAAGTGTACTGAGCACTGGGAGCCCTGCGCCAACGCACGTTTCGTGAAGAAAAGGCGCCCGGCGCCGCCTCGCTGCGTTCTTTACCGACTGGTATGAGCTGTAAGAGCCAGAAATACTTCGCTTGTTTGGTGTTACTACTGCGATACTGCGCTCAAGTAGCGTCGAGTAGAGCTTGGGAAGATCCTCACTTGCGGTGCAGTCAACAAAGACACAGTTCGGCACGTTTGAGGTGAGAATATGGTTTACGAACTCTGCTGCGTTGAATACTGGATGCGCTTCGGAGAGTGGCTCACTTAGTGAAATTGAAGACGATATATCGACACCACCTGGAGCAATCAGCTTCATGCGGCGACT
>JAYVGZ010000213.1:0-9099 GCA_043771805.1 Pseudomonadota bacterium | reverse complement strand
ATCGATTCGGAGGCGAACGCGCGGGATTTCAAGCTGCCACTACTTGATCTGGAGCGCGCAGGGCTCGTCCGCCTTATTCATGCAACGAGTGCTAATGGGATTCCTCTTGGAAGTGAAGAGCGAGAGGGAGTTTTCAAGGCTCAGTACCTTGACGTCGGATTGATGCTCAACGCGCTGGGCCTAGAGCTCTTTTCGACGACGAGCGAGCAAGCTCTCTTCGCGAATGAAGGCGCTATTGCAGAGCAATTTGTGGGACAAGAGCTGCTTTCTTCTCTAAATCATGAAGAGTTGCCACAGCTCTTTTATTGGACTCGGGAGGTCAAGGGATCAGAGGCAGAGGTAGATTTTGTGGTCGCGTATGGGTCTGATGTTATTCCGGTCGAGGTTAAGTCTGGCGCCACTGGGCGACTTAAATCACTGAGACAATTTATGATCGACAAGAAATCGAAGATTGGAATTCGAGTTTCACAACACGCGCTTTCAAAGATTGATGATCTTGTGTCAGTGCCGCTTTATATGGTGTCTGAGATCCCGCGGCTTATAGGAGAAGTGCTGGCATAGATTGTCAGAAGAGGTATTTCTTCCAAAGACCGGTCACGCCAAGGCCGTATCCGTTGATCCTCCTGGTCGCCCTCGCGATCCTTCGTTGAAAAGGGAATCCTTCCGTGCCATCAACACCCACAACGACAGCGCGCCCAGTAAAAACTCCAGCGGCTCAAAGATCTCAAGCTCTTTCATAGCTCTCCCACAGAGAGCTGGGCCGATATACGGTCCCACACAGATCGCAGCAACTGCCACCACGATCAAGGTTCTACTCCGTGCGCTCGTGTTGTTGTTCCAACACCACACAATCGCGAAGAGAAGCCAAAGAGCGTGGTGAAACCACACGATTGGAGAAGCGATAAACATCAGCACAGTCAGGCGGCAGAAATCTCTCTCAAGGCACCCGGTACCGGTTCTACGACGATCTCGGGCGACCATAAACGCACCACAAGCGACAATCGCATGTTGGATCCAGAGCGCTGTTTTCATGCCGAGAGCGGGGCATAGCATATAGATGCTCTTAGAGATGGCGTGATTTGACGGGCTTAGCCACTGAGCTCCGCCTGAGGCTGTTTTGGGCGCCGAAGAGAGAAAGTAAAGCCAGGTGGAGATACCACCAAAGAAAGCGACGCCGGCGGCCACGGCAATGAGAGATACAATGAATGCCATCCGCGTTCGCGCGTACCGTCGATCAATCAGAAGTACAGCAAGAAGGATCGGGGTCACTTTTATGTGAACCGCCAGCGCAAGCGCGATTCCCGCTACTTTTGGATACTGGAGGTGCATAGCGAGTAGAAAAATCGCAAGTAATCCAAGCACCATTGCGCCCACCTGCCCTTGCTCAAATCCATCGATGGCAACCGGCCACTGAGTAAGTGCAATTGCGATCCAGCCGGCCCCTAAGCTCGCCACCATTCCTAATCGTCGTAGTACAAATGCAGTAGTAAATATTCCTGCAGTGGTCAGCACCGCCCACACTATCTTTGCGCCAGCAGTACCGAGCACGAGAAAGAGAGAGAGGAGGGTCGCAATAAATGGTGGATAGACGTACCCCCAATTGACGGCAAGGCCATCAGAATAGACGATGGTTAAGAATTCAGCGTACGGGTTGCCACCATTACGTATCGCCACTGCTGCAAGAGAGTAGATAGCATAATCATTGTTGCGAATTAACCCGGTGGTAGCCGCGATAAAGGAGTACACGAACCAGATGCCGAAGGGGATCATCAGGGTGTTAAAGAAGTTGGTGAACGCGACAGCATACCGATCTCGAAACTCGTTAATTGTCGCGACGTTGAATGGTAATTTCTTTGAATGCATAGCCACCTCGTAGGGAGATATGCACTCGAGAAATTACGGATTTGTAACGGAGGTGTGTCGGTTTAATAGCTTTAGGGATGAACGAGCGCGACGGATAAGGTGGGTGAGGTCGGTCACCAGAATTTTGCGTAGGAAGTAACGCCGTCTACGGGTAGGATAGCTAAAGAGATGATCACGACGTCAAATAAACACGGTAATTCCCTTATCCGTCCCTCGCCGAGAGGGCCTTTGGTGCTCTGCCAACTCTGGAGGTCGTCGCGTTCGAGAACCTCTACCTTAAAGATCAGATACGTCGAGCCGCGCAGTCCAATATGATCTTCCGCCTGCACGGAGCGGGGCTGATCGTTTCCGAATAGAAGCCGATGTGGCGCTCCTAGAAGAAGTGCTGGATGGAAGATGTCGCAGTGGTCAGAGTAATAGGTGGGAGCGGATCGAGCGTCGGCGATAATAGGCAATTTTTTGGCAAATTTCAGACCGCGGCAATCAGCGTGCCCTTTACCAGTGTAAGCCTTTGCCTCAACCCGGCCGGAGGAGTATCTTATTAGGATATGTCCAGTGACGCTGCCAACCCGACTTCACTTTTACAACAAGATACGACCTGTGAGGTAATCAGAGCGATTCTTGCTTCTGGCTCAGGGTGTACGGTAGCAGACCTCTGCGCGCGGCTCTCTCAGCCCGCACATTCTCTTCAGGAGCTTTTAAGCAGTCTGGTCGGTGAGGGATTGGTCATGCAAAAGGGAACGCACTTCGTATTAAAAGCTGATTTCAATACCGACTCCCCGCTGCGCGAGGCGATTCTCGAATATGAAAAGCGATGGCTCGCGCGTCGGGCGAAGGCATTTCCAATCGATGTCTTGTCTCGCTTCCGAGTAACCGAGGCTCTCGGTCAAATGATCAATCATGCTCGATCGACTTTAAAATGATCATCTTAGATGAACTGAAGAATGCCCTCGTCGCGCTAGCACCTTTCAATGGCGCATGGTGTGTATGTGGCGGAATTGCGGCGAGTATTTACGGAAAAGACGGGCGATTCACTAATGACATCGATATCGCCCTCATCGACACGCCAGGTATGGAAGCGAAAGCAATTGCTTCTCATGTTCTTTCGCAACTCGGATACGATGGCATTTTAGGATTCGTGAACGATCCTCGGGCGCCTTCGAAGGAGCAGGTCCTCGGGCTGATTGTTGGAAGAGTTAGTGGTCAACATTCGTTCGTCGGGATTGATTTCTTGCTTCCTGTTTTCCCATGGGTACATGACGCGGTGAAGAGGGCCCAAGAAGAGCCGATTAATTACGGATTTGCGCGAGTTCCTACAATCCAGCCTGAAGATCTGATAATCGCAAAACTATTTGCTCTGCGTGATGCACCCGAGAGAGGGGTTGACCTGCTCGATATTCGTTCAATAATCGAGGGTGTAAGGGTACTCGACTACCCCTATCTTGAGAGAAAATTAGCAGAGTATGGTTTGACTCTGCCAGGCAAGTAAGCCCCGAGCGTCTCCGGCCGACAGGATTCTTCCTTACGGCGATCAATTTTCCTTAGGGCACCCCAACCGCGCCCGTAGCTCTGCTACATCGAAACTAGCCGCCATTGGTTTAGACTGGACCTCCCGACTTCTACTATCGAAATCGTCGAGGAGGGCCGTAAGAAGCACCCGCCCTTTAGGATCAGCGGCCGCCTCCTGGGGCGTCATGCCGTCTAGCGCAGGAACTGGCTGAACGAGCCACTTTTCTTGGAGAGATGCCATGTGCGCCTTCAAGGCGGCCGCTATCTCCGGCCGCGCTTCACCGCTAGAAAAGCCCCCGGAGGTGGGCGGTCGCAGTCCTTCAGCGATAGTCACTACCTCGTCGCACTCGAAAACAAGCAGGTCACTGAATTGCTCTTCAAGCATAGATTGCAACCGCTCGATCCGCTCGTGGGAGTTCGCCTCTAATGTCACTTCTTTCGGGGTGATCGTGAGGCTGCCGATAATGACGGTTCCGCATGCAGCCTTATTTCCCGGTGCGCCGCTTAGAGGGATGACAATCTCAAGTGGTGCCCCCGATGAATCCTTCTGGGTAACTTCGTATGGTGGTTCGTCTGTGCTTCTGTTGAGTCGCCCTTCAATAAGTTTTGCCAGAGCACCGATGGAGTCGGAAGTATGAGTGTAAATGAGGCGCTTTGGGGCGATAATTTCGCCGTCCATATTGCGCATCTCTTGCATCTGTGAATATTGCATCGCAGCTAACCCGGTCGCGTACTGCCGAATCAGCACTGCTGCAAGTGAGCGTAGTGCTGGCTGGCCTAGAGCTTCGCCCCTCTCTTCTGCGGTCTTATCAAGCAACTCCTTCACTTTAGAGATAGGCCCGATACTAAGGGGCGGAAGTGCAATGTCAGCCGTTGCGAAAAGCACGGAAATCCCCTCGAAGTTGAGCACTTTTGAGAATAAAATCCACCCTTTCTCAAGGTTCATCGAAGCAGGTTGGTCGGTAACAGTGACCGCCTGATCTAAGAGGAGATCGTGTAGCACCAAGCCCTCGCCTTCCAGTACTTCTTCAATACGGTAGAACGAGAAGTGCGCCTTAGTTGCTTCAACGAGCGCTGTTTTGCGATCTCCTTTTTCGCGATTTTCAAATTTGCAGAGGTGCAACGCGGCGAGTGAAATCCCTTTTGTTCTCTCTTCAGGGTCAATTTCGCGCTCAGAGTCTATATCTTCGTCCAATACGGGCGACCCTTCGTCCGAGTTACCTGGCGTTGTGGGCAAATCAACACCAAAGTGAAAAAGAGCGTACGCTTCCATCACGTCAAGGAAGTCCTCAAAGGTTTCGGACACTGCAGAGTGTTCAGCGCCTTGCGTTAGGTCGTAGTGAGCGCGGTCATAGATTTGGTCAAGGATGTCGAGTTTGTCAGCTTCGAGTTCCACAGCGGTTACACTGTCGGCAAGTGTTTTGAGCCAGTGCCTCCTACGGAGCTCCTGTGAAGCGTTCTTTGGTAGCTTTGAAAGACGACTGCAGCAGGCACGGTAGGGGCGACCGCTGTTGCAGAGGCAGGCATCGGTGGGGCGGGGGGTATAAATTGACATGAGGAGGCATTATCATGAAAATTACCGTCATAACCAGGAAAAATTCCCTATAATTTTGACGACAGGGGTAGCGAAGACTATTTCAGCTAATTCAAGACTTACGTCGGTTGAGTACACCCAAGCATTTGTGATACTTCGGTGCTATCAGAGGTCCTTTCGCAAAACGTCACATTTCGGCTGAATGGAGCTATTTCCAATGAATACTGCGCTAACAACTATCCCCACGATCTATGAGCAAGAAGCCAAGCTCCAGAAAAAGATCTCTGTTTTGCGAGCAAAAATAAAGAATGAGCAGGACGGTATTCAGGTCCTCGTAGCCCGCCTTCGGGAATCCGCAGCCGAAGATATGCGGGAAATGGAGAAGGTAGTGTTGGAGCTCAAGAAGAGCTTCGACGCTTTCTCTGCTCTTGTAGAGAAAGCTCAGGACGGTAAGCAGTTTGGTAAGGCCGATAAAGCTGAGCTTCTGAACATGGAAGATGAGTTGATTCAGCAGATGCAGCAGATGATGGGGCCTTTCGGTGGGCTCTTTCAGGGCAAGCGAGGAGCCGAGCAGTTTGACGCACAAAAAACTCAAGGCGAACCTACAGAAGAATTCGTAGATGATGCGAAGAACGCCACCAGTAACGCCACCAGTAACGCCGCCAGGAACGACGACACAACTACCGAAGACTTCGGCTTTGACGAGGAGTTTTTTAGAGAAGCCCGCGAGCGCGCAGAGGAGCAGTGCCGACGGGACCCCTTCTCGCCTGAAGCGATCGACGCGCTTAAGCAAACGCCAGAGGATCCAGAGATCCGACGGATGTACCTTGCGCTCTCAAAACAGGTCCACCCTGATCTAGCAACGTCGGACGAGGAACGCACATCGCGCACGACCGTAATGCAGGAGCTTTCACGAGCCTACAAGCACCGCGATTTTGCGGCACTTCTTTCAATCCAAGAAAGCCTTATTGTTGAAGGCAGCAAGGATGGCATCTCAACAGCCGATCAGGTCGAGTTCTTACAGAGCACAGTACTTCGACTTGAGCGGCAGTTCGAAGTGCTGAAGAAGCACCGCGCCCGAATGAATCGATCGAAAACCGGGAAGATGTTGAAATCTCGGGCCAAGAACGGTTCTGAAATGGTCGAGGTTCTTAACGATGACGTAGACAGGCTGCATCATATTCTAGATGAGATATGCGAGGGGCTGGAGGACGTTCTTGGGAAACGTATTCGCCCTGCACAGTTCTTCACTCGGTGTGAGGATCTGATAGGGGTCTCCTATGAAGACGAGCTTGAGGCGCTGATGGCAGACATGTTTCAGTCGATGATGGAGAATGTTGCGGCGGGAGCGCAGAGAGGGAGGCGGAAAAAAGGTAGAATAAATTGAGACTTCAACAAAAAGTCGATTGCTTTCAGGTGGATAAATAATAACACTTGCCGTTATTAACGAGAGGCGTTATTATTGCCGAAATGATCAAGTCTTTTCGTTGCAAAGAAACTCAAGGTATTTTTGAGCGCCGACATTCCAGAAGATTTGCGCATTTCCAAGAAATTGCCCTCCGTAAGCTTTTACTGATTGAGACTGCGACGGTATTGGATGACATAAGAATTCCTCCTGCAAACCGGCTCGAGAAATTAAAAGGAAATCGCGCGGGACAATATAGCATACGGATTAATGATCAATGGCGGATTTGCTTCGAATGGCACGACGGGTATGCAGTGAGAGTTGAGATTGTCGATTATCATTGAGGTTATTTGGTTATGACAAAGAAGATACGCGCAATTCATCCAGGTGAAATCTTGAATGAAGAGTTTTTGGCTCCGATGGAAATTTCGCAATACAGACTCGCGAAGGATATTGGTGTTTCAGCAAGGCGAATAAACGAGATCATTCGTGGTACCCGAGCGATAACGGCCGACACTGCACTGAGACTCTCTAGGTATTTTGGTCTCTCTGAGAGGTACTGGATCAACTTGCAGGCTTGGTTTGATATTGAGACTGAGAAGGAGAAGTTGGGGGAGCGCCTAAAGAAAGAGGTTCATCCGTTGGCTGCGTAGTTCGACGGAAGATTCGATCGGTCATTGGAGTGGGCCGCAGGGCGGTCTGCCGGTAGAGCGTGCGATGACCCGAGGGCGCCCGAGTTTTTAAAAACTCTTGCGCTCAAGTAATCAATAAATACAAATAGCTAACTCATATTTCCATCTTGTCCCTGGCAGGTGCCAGTAGTCATCGACGAAGACATTCCTAGTTGAGCTTGCCCTTAAAGAGTGCGGCAAAGTGGTTTCTGTTTTTAACCTCGAGCGTGATCTTCTCCTGCGCGATGAAATCAGAAGTGCAGAGCAGTTTCGCGATATCGAAAAAATCTTTGCAGCTAGGGGATTCACTCCCGGAGCGAACTCTGTGCTCTTCATAGATGAAGCCCAAGAAAGCACGACGTTTGGCGGTTTTGTGCGCTTTATGAAGGAGGAATGGATGTTCGCCACCGTGATCCTGACAGGATCCTCTATCACAAAGATCTTCTCTGAAGAGAGTAGGGTGCCGGTTGGGCGGCTGGAGTACTTACGAGTTACGCCGCTCACCTTCGCAGAGTTCGCGCTGAATTCGGCAGATGCAGATCAGTTCGAAGAAGCGAGGCGCGTACCCCTTCATATTACAGACTACACACATCGAATGCTGATGCAGCGATACGATCACTATCTCCGCGTTGGCGGAATGCCCGCAATTGTCCAGCAGTTTCAAAGTGGCGCTGAGATGCACGAACTTGAGATAGCGTGGCAAGAGATTTTCTTATCTCAGCAAGAAGATTTTATTCGGAAAGAACCGAAGCTAAAGCCACATCTCTTCCGAGAGGGTGCGCAGGCAGTAGCAGATCTTCTCGGCAGCACATTTTCTCTCACGCGTGTATCGCAGAACCATCGGGATGCAAAACTAGCGATTGCTACCCTATGCGAGTGGCAGATTGTGTACCGCTGCGACCAACCTACGGTGAGTCCAACCAGTGAGCCTCGCCCAAAGTTGTACCTTCACGACCTTGGGTTGGCCCGCTCCCTTCGGGGTACTTCGCTGCCGAGTTGAAGTTTGTGCGATACACACGATCGAGTCTTTCGAACCGCGCTTGGCGGGTTGGTTGAGAATGCTGTGTATATCGAGATGCAGCAGGGGAAGAATTTTCTCACTGAGACGACTGGTTGGAGAAAATCAACGAGAGACCCAGTAGAAGTAGACTTTATTGTGAAGACACACGAGGCCACGATCCCCGTTGAGGTGAAGTGTGCAGAGAAGGTGTCAGAGAAGCATCTTCTTGGTTTGAGGAATTACATGCAGATTACTGGCGGAAAGAAAGGGGTACTTGTTGGAACTTCGAAGTATCAAGAGCGAATTGTGCCGGAGGGGGTGTTGGTTGTTCTGCCGGTGTACTTGGCGGAGCTTAGTTTGATGAGGGTGTGATGTGTTGGTGCCGAAGGTGCGGTTGTATGGGCACGTTACCAAGAAATCAAGAAATCCGTACCCTGTGCCCCAAAGAGGAAAAAACTGTTCTTTTTTAATAGGCTGCATATTCTATCGACCCTACTCCATGAAATATACATATCTCATGGAGTAGGGCCATTGACGGTGGTCGGCTATTCAGCTGATTGCTCTGCTTTCGCCTTTGGGGTGCTGGGTTCGCTCACAAAAAAGCGCACCTTGAGCACGTCCCAGATTTAGCGGCCAATTCCAGGACATGTTCAGGAGACTACCTAACCCATTACAATCAAACAGTTTCTTTTTGTTTGGCGCGCGCGGAACTGGCAAATCCACTCTTGTTGGAGAGCTTCTTAAGGGTAGCGCAACCCATCGAATCGACCTACTCGATCCGAGAATTTTTGACGAATACCTAACACGCCCCGGCCGCCTGTTAGAGCAGTTTCAATCGAATGCCAGCTTTGAGTGGATCGTAGTGGACGAGGTACAGCGACTCCCAAGACTTCTTAACGAAGTACACAAGCTGATCTTTGAGACGAAGCAGAAGTTTGTGCTTACAGGTTCAAGCGCACGCAAACTTAAACGCGGCGAGGCAAACTTACTTGCTGGTAGAGCTTTTAGTTATGAGCTCTTCCCTCTAACTCATCTTGAGTACGGGAAGCTCTTCAACCTGCACGATGTTCTCCAATGGGGGGCCCTTCCTCAAGTTGCAACGACAACGATTGCTCAA
>JAYVGZ010000212.1:0-5564 GCA_043771805.1 Pseudomonadota bacterium | reverse complement strand
CAACACCCGGATGGTGTTGCCGAATCAGTGCGTTAGCGCTGATTTGTAGGGGGTCTTTGGTTTGACACTGTGTCGTGGCGAATCAAAGACCCCCGCTTTAAAAAATGGCTAAGGATCGCCATTTTTCAAAGGATTTCTCATGTCTCGGCCGATTAGGCCGAGGTCCGTGAGAAATCCAGGCTAACGCTACAGCGCCCTGAACTGGTCGATCACCCCACCTAACTCGGGATGTCCCCGGTCTCCGGTCAAGCCCCAAACATCAATCAACGAAATCGATGGCACACCGCAGGAAATTATTGACGAGTCACAAGTTATATCACTATCTCGAACCTCGGCAATCCCGGCATGTCTGAACACTCTAACTGTGCTCTCCGGAAGCTGAGACTGTTCCTGAAAACATCGGCCGTACCGAGTCTTGCCAAGTGGCGCCAACGTAACGGCAGCACCCTCAGCCGCACGAAATGGCATATTGATATTCCAGGTAACAGGCGATGATACAACCTTTTGTCGGTTCGGGTCCGATAACAATATTCCAAACACCCTATTCAAAATCATCTCAGTTTGACCGCGAAAACGGGTAAGATGATCGGTTGCAATCGTATAATCTGCCGCGTATTGGTTTCGTGTCTCAACATCAAAGGCCTGCGATATCGCGATTGCCGGAATATTTGCAAGATTCGCCTCGATACACGCTCCAACAGTTCCTGAGGAGAGCACAAAACCTAACCCGATATTAAATCCGGCGTTTATTCCGGAGACCACGAGATCTGGCCGCACTGGCAGCAGGGAATGAATTGCGAGATTAACGCAATCTGCTGGTGTTCCACTAACGGAGAGTGCGTCTAGCCCACACAGTTTCTCTTCTTGCACGTGCACGGGCGAAAACCGTGACATCGATTTTCCCGTCCAGCTCTGCTCGTGCAATGGTACTACGAGATGCACCGTTCCAACCCGCGAGAAGTAATCAACAACCACCTGAAGGAGGGGAGATCGGTGGCTATCATCGTTGGTGATTAAAATATTCATTGCATTGGCTCCGGCCTTCCGACCAGTTCAAGGATAAGGCGCTTAAATTCAACTCCGCGCTCTTCAAAATCATTGAATTCGTCAAAGCTTGCGCAACCTGGTGAAAGAAGAACTATTCTATCATCATCGTGGGGTGCTCGCATTGCAAATGTTGTCGCCGCCCGCAGTGAGGGGTAAATCACGTGGGAGATCGCCTTTGTTCGACAGTGACTTGCGAGAAGTGGGGCATCCTTACCAAAACATACGACGGGTGTTACTTCCGACTCCTTCGGTTGGATCATCGAGAGAAGAGGTTCCCAAGAACCAGCCTTGGAGAGCCCCCCTATTAGCAAGGTGATTGGCCTTCCACGATACAATTCCGTAACGGTTGAATATGCCGCTACGGTCGCCGCTACCGTTGTAGACTTTGAATCGTTAATCACTGTACCTCCTCCGCCATCAATAACTATCTCAAGGCGATGTTCAAGTGGTCGAAAGGAAGGAAGTGCCGCTTGAATATTTTCTTGGGGGACCCCTAAAGCTCGCGCTACCAAAATAGCAGCAGCGACGTTATATCGATTGTGGAGGCCAAGTAGCTTAACGTCAGTCAGATCATAATGCTCAACGGCCTTCTCCCACTTTACATAAATGCTTTTTTCTCCGCCCGGTGAAGATTCAATTGCCGCCCACCGATCCGAAAGTTTCTGCATTTCATCCCTGCTACGTCTTCCGAAGTAGACCACTTTGGCCGAGCACCTTTGAGCTATACGGCACACAATCGGATCGTCACTATTGAAAATCGCGAAATCCTCGGCTGTTTGAAGTCGTGCTGCACGGGATTTTGCTGCGGAGTACCGTTCGATAGAGCCGTGCCTCTCAAGGTGGTTGTCGGTTATATTGAGGAAAACCGAAACTTCAGGGTGTAGTACGGTGCACGATTCCAACTGATAACTTGAAGCCTCAACTACAAGAGTGGATGGAGAAGCAGAGGCCGATGCGAGGATCTCGTCGCATGCGAAGACTGGAGTACCAACGTTCCCACATAGGAAAGACGGCTGACCACTGAGGGAGAGGATGTGATGAATAAGGGATGCCGTTGTACTCTTACCGTTACTTCCCGTTACAACAACTGCGCGTCCGCCGTGTAGTTCAACACCAAGCTCTAGCTCACCAACGTATGGCACCCCTGCACGGGTAATTGCCCCGACGATAGAGGATTCCAGGGGAACGCCTGGACTCAAAACCGCAAGGCCAACGTTTTCAAGGAGCGGAACCACGCGTTCTCCGTCAATGCCGAAATGGATCTCGACTCCGAAACCCCTCAAAGCATCGAGCGCGGCTGCGAGTTGCGATTTTGATCGAAAAAAACTCTCTTGCTGGCGCTCCGAACAACAAACAGAAATTCCACGAGCATTCAGAAATCGTGCCGTCTCAAGCCCAGTAATACCGACTCCAATTACGATTACTCGGCGACCTTCTGCCTTAATCTCGTCTAGAGCCTCTGAGAGATTCGTCGCCGTCATCTGGCTTCGCCTCATCTATCGGAGCTTCAAAGAGGTAAGAGAGAGTAGGGCCAACACGACCGAGATGATCCAGAATCGAACGATAATCTTCGGCTCAGCCCACCCCAAAAGTTCAAAGTGGTGGTGAATGGGCGCCATACGAAAAACTCGTTTCTTCGTCATTTTGAAGTAGTACCGCTGGACGATCACTGACATCGCTTCCATGACAAAAACACCTCCAGCCACAACGAGGATAAGTTCTTGTTTTACGAGTACCGCGATAAAGCCGAGTGTCCCACCGAGCGCCATTGAGCCCGTATCCCCCATAAACACCTGTGCCGGAAAGGTGTTGTACCAAAGGAATCCCAGTCCTGCCGCGAAAATTCCTGAGAGCACTATAGTTAACTCACCTGCTCCACTCTCGTAGTGAATACCAAGGTAGTCGGCGTAATTCACATTTCCTGCGAGGTAAGCAAAGATCGCATAAGTACACGCCACGGTCATAACCGGACCAATCGCTAGACCATCAAGACCGTCAGTAAAGTTCACGGCGTTCGAAGTTGCAGCCAAAACAAAGGAGGTGAAGACGACAAAACCGATCACTCCGAGCTGAATAGAGCGATCTTTGAGGAAAGGAATCGTCAAGTCAGTAGCAAACCCGATCCGCCACAGGACAAAACCAACCAGGCCGCCTAGCCCGAACTGGACGATCAGCTTCCCTCTTTCTGAGAGCCCCTTCGAGTCTTGCTTCGCAATCTTGCGCCAATCATCAACGAAACCGAGATAGGCAAACCCCACCATCACAAAGAGGGTCAGCCACACCTTACTGTTCGAGAGGTCAGCAAGAAGAAGCGTAGAAAAAAGCACTGCCGCCACGACGACCATACCACCCATGGTGGGAGTGCCCCGCTTTAGCTCGTGCGCCTTTGGCCCATCGTCCCGAATCGGCTGCCCCTTTACCCCACGCTCCTGAAGCCACCGTATAAAGAGTGGCTGAAGAAAAAGAACGAAGAAGAAGGCCACCAGGAACGCAAGCATGCTTCGGAACGTTTGATACTTTAAAACGTTTAACCAGCTCAACGTGTCGTGGAATTGATGCAGGTAGTAGAGCACTTGTGGTACCGAGAATTACGAAAGCCGCGTCTGCGGTCACAACCAATCGTTGTTCGTTGAGAGTCGAACCATGGTGTTCGTTGAGAATCGAACCATGGTATCAAAACCGCTAGAGAACATCGCGGTAGGCTACCACCGGGCCTAAGCTTCGTCGATAGCTGCATTTCGGCATATTTTCAACATCGCATTTCGGCAGCCTCCCACTCATTGTGTCCCAAGCCCCACTCCGGGTATACCAGGAGGAGACTCAGCATGGGGAGAGTGCCGTAAGAAAAGCAGCCCCAGCCAAAAGGAGATTGTTTGCATGAGACCCTTCACTAGTATTTTACCCCGGTTTGCTTTCCTTCTCGCTGTTTCAGCAGTAACTCTCGTGCCCGCTGCCTCAGCGCAAGAGATCACCCCCGAGGTAGTGAGAGGCATTTTCCCCCCGCTTTCAACACAGAACGCTGAAGTCCAGCCGCCCGCGCTCGTGGCACTCGGCAAGAAGCTCTACATGGAGCCTCGGTTTTCAAAGAGCAAAAAGATCTCGTGCAACTCCTGCCACAACCTCAAGGCTGCCGGAGTTGATTCTGAACCGACCTCACCAGGGCATGAAGGAAAACGGGGTGGACGAAATTCGCCAACGGTTTTCAACGCAGCTCTTCACTTTGCGCAGTTCTGGGATGGTCGCGCAGCTGATGTAGAGGCTCAAGCGCTTGGGCCTGTGTTAAATCCCATTGAGATGGGAATGGAGTCGGCGGACGCTGTAGTCAACGTTATGTTGACTAACAGAGAGTATCCGGCGATGTTCAAGGCAGCGTTTCCCGGTGAGACGAACTCAATAACGTTTCCGAATTTTGGCAAAGCTATTGGCGCTTTCGAGAGGACGCTCGTCACCCCTTCTCGCTACGACACCTTCGCCAAAGGTGATGCGAGCGCGCTAACGCCCGAGGAGAAAAAGGGCCTAAAGACTTTCATGAATACAGGGTGCACCGCGTGCCACATGGGCTCTCTCTTTGGCGCAACGATGTATCAGAAGCTTGGGCTCGTAAAACCGTATGAGACAAAAGACCTTGGACGGTTCGAAGTAACGAAGAACGAGGCAGACAAATACTTCTTCAAGGTACCCTCTCTCCGTAACGTTGCTGAAACGGGCCCCTACTTCCACGACGGGCTTGTGAAGGACTTACCAACGGCAGTTAAGTTGATGGCGGCTCACCAGCTTGGGAGAGACCTCTCTGACGAAGATGTTACTTCCATCGTAGTATTTCTGCGAAGCCTGAGTGGTAAAGCCCCAGAGAGTGCACTCTAAAGCGGCGGTTACTTTTTTGACAGTCAGTGGGGGGCGACTCACCGTGAGGCAACATTGCCTTACAGTGCTAGGCCTCGCACTGGCTGCTAATTTTTTCGGCTGCACTATTGCACCCCCTCCGCATCCAGCGGGCGCGGCTCCCGCGCATCCAGCGCACACACTGGAGAGGTGCTCACAGCCGCCAATTCCCATTCTTCGCAAACCAAGTCCTCTTCGTTGGTATTCGGCCCACCGAGGACTCCCTACCCTATTTCCCGACAACTCACTTGAAGGCATACAGGCCGCAGAGTTTCGAGGTTTTCCGCTTGTGGAGGTGGATGTTCGACCGACGAAAGACAACGTCCTCGTGCTCTTTCACGATTCCTCCGTGCAGGTGCAGACACTCCCCGGTCTTCCAGCCTCGGTTCAGTACGGGACCAAGGTGAAGGAGGTACCCTTCAAAGAGCTAAAGAGCGCACACCTTCCCGGCAACCCCGACTCACGCGTGCCGTCATTGAGTGAGGCACTGCTGCTCGTTACTGAAGGGTGCTCGGCGCTACAGCTAGACATCAAGAACGAATCCCCGCAGGTAGTAGAAGCTGTTGCCCGGGCAGTCGTACACTCTCACGCACAAGCGCACGTGCTCCTACAGTTTAAGTCGATTGAGGCTGCCC
>JAYVGZ010000211.1:0-5069 GCA_043771805.1 Pseudomonadota bacterium | reverse complement strand
TTGCCGTAAATCACTATAGGTTGTTGTTTTGATTCGCATGCGCGAATCGATAGCGTTTCCCAAAAGCTGGGATTTCGCTACGGACTTTTGGAAAACGCTATAGCTGATCGAATACCACCCTTGCACGGGTAGCGAGCTCAGCTTCCGTTGAGTCGTTGGATAGTACGAAGGTGCTTCGGGCGATTTTCTCGTTGTCAGACAGCTGCGCCTGAATCCGCGACCGGGCCTGCTCTTCAGAGCATCCATCACGTTTCATAATTCGATCAAGCCGGATCCCCTCTGGGGCTGTGACGAGCACCGTCTCCGTGATTTCCGGGAACGAGGCTCTAGATTCAAAAAAAAGGGGCACCACATACACGATGATTTTGGTGGAGGAGTTTCTTTTTAGGTCAGAGAGACGGTTCATCCACCGGGCGCGGATTAGGGGGTGTAGAAGACCCTCCAGCGCCAACCGTTTTTGCGGGTCACTAAATATTGTTGAGCCCAAGGATTTTCGGTTGAGGGTGCCGTCGGGGCTCAATACTTCCTCGCCAAAGAGCTTAACAACCTCAGCGAGACCCTCACTTTCTGGGGCGACTACCTCGCGCGCTAGCACATCGGCGTCAACAACCGAAGCGCCCCATTCCTCAAAGAGAGTGGCGACGGCTGACTTGCCCGAACCTATTCCCCCCGTGAGCGCAAATACCTTTGGGAGGGAGCTAGTGGGGGAGGGTTCCGGTATCGAGGAGCACATCGCGCAATCCTTTCTTGGCAGAGCACACCCTGGGAGGCGTGAACATTGGTGGTAAGACGACCTTGAAGAAACCTGCGCTGGAAGATGCTGGTCTTTAACTCTCAGGAACGGTACACTCGGCCCGAAGTTAATACCATACTCAAGGCGAGCCTCGTATGCCGGAAGAAATCGATACCTCAATAAAGTCAGATGTAGCAGCACCGGGTAACGGAACAACAGATACTCCGACAACGCATACCCCCAGCCAGCAGTCGAGTCCGACGGTAAGCGGGCCGACAGCTGCAGGGCCGACAGCTATCGATGCAGCTGCTCCAGTGAGCGATGCTTTAGAAGAGCCGAAAATGTTAATCGTTGACTCCGCGCCAGCGGGCCTTTCGCCTCGTTCACGCAGTGCCTCTCGAGCAGATGTCGAGCGCAGCGACCTTGAGGAGGATGACGAAACCTGGACTAATCAACCCGCGGGCTCCTCGCAGGACGACATCGAGATGAACGATGGGCCGGAAGACGAGGAGGATGACGAAGACGATGAAGCACCAGTTGCAACTCGCAAGGTAATTCAGAATGCGCGCGATGTTATCTGCGAAGAGCTTCCCGTGCGTGCGCAGAGAGCGAAACTGCGCCTTAGGCCTCAGCTGACAGGGGCGTTCGTTATTGAGATCTCGAATACCGGTGAGAAGTTTCTCTTTGATTGGCGTGGGGAAGAGGCGAAGGTAACGCCGCTCTCGGGCCCTGTAGAGTTAGCTGCAGCCGACAACACTGATGCTTCAAAAGTTGATTCAATTATTTCGATATCTGACCAGCATATGATGGCAGTACGTTCAGGGGACTTGAACCCTCAGGTCGCTATGTTGGCCGATAAGATTCGCGTACAGGGAAGAATTGGCCCTGCGGTGTATCTCTTTAACTTGGTTGCGCCGAGGGTACGCGAGTAATCTGGTGTGCTCGAGTCGTTGTGGGTACGAGAGCGCTGCGGCGACACGGGCAGCGGTTAGGAACCTGCCGTAGCGCTGTCTCCCGGCAGATGAACGGTAAAGAGAGTCCCTGCTTCCGGAGTGCTATCGACGTCGATACTACTCCCACTTCCATCAACGATCTGCTTCACAATTGCAAGCCCAAGCCCCGTACCAGGTTTTCCCTGAGAGGTAGAGAGTCGGGTAAATGGCTGAAACAGTTTTTGGCGCTCTTCAGGCTTAATTGCGTCTCCCCGGTTGTGTACAGAAAACCACGGCCCCGAGTGACTGAGCCCGGAAGTAACAGTGACAGCGCTGTCTGGTAGCGAGAACTTTATCGCGTTGTTGAAGAGGTTTGAAATCACGCGCTCAAGGTGAATTCGATCGATTCGCACTGGTAGCGATTGCTGCACAAGCGAGAGAGTAACGCGAGGCTCAAGTGGGTTCTCTCTCCATGAAGTGTTGACCACGTCGTGAATAGCTGCGTTTAAATCGACGCAGACGAGGGTCTGCGCAACTCCTCGGTGAGCAAGTTGGGACATCTGCTGATAGTTCCTCACAAGGTCGGTCGCTCGGGCTGCCGTGCCTCGAATTCGCGCGATGATATCCCGTTGTGCCGTGCTTAATCCGACGCTCAGGGTGGTGTCTAAGAGGGTATCCGCATAGCTAAAGATGGCGCTTAGTGGGTTCTTAAGATCGTGAGCTACGCTGGTCAGCCAATGTTCTTTTTCCTTCACAACAGAGAGTTCGGCAGGTGCTGATTTGAAAGTTATAAGGAACAGGTGTTCTTCAAGGTCGCCAGCGCCGACGCTGAGCGTGACCGCGGTCTGGCCGACGGCGCCCGCTGTGGGCGAGGTAACGGTCACCTCAACCGCTCCGTAGTGGGTAGTATTCAGGATCGCCTTCGAATCCTTCTCAGAAAGGAGCGTTGCAATGTGGGGAAGCTGACTTGGAGCTCCAAAAAAACGGCGAAAAGCCGTATTTCCCCATAAAGCAGCACCTTCTTCATCGATCAACAGAATTGGGTCGCAGGCATCATTGAGTGAGGATTCAAGGGTAGGTATGTTCATGTTTCGTTTTTGCAGAGCACTGGCCCTTTGGGGCTCTTCACCGATTTTTCACGCAAGCAAGGCTTCTTTGGGTCTCTCAATTCGTTGAACGAATGGTGCCGGCATAGTATCTTCGCCGAGATTACCTCGCTCAATACCGGCTTTTCGCAAACTGTATGAATTCAAACGTGCCTGAATCCCTCGTTTCCGCCGAATTTACCCCCGGGCCTTCACCGTTGATCGCCCCTGGCAGCGAGGCCGCTACATCGCCGCTCGTTCAGGCCCATCAATCCCTTCCAGATGCGTCTGCGAGGATTCAACCTAACCTTGGCACTGACGTCCTACAACCATTAAAGACGTTGCAACATCGGATGCTTGTTGAGGGCAGGGCTGTATCTGACCTCTCCATGGTGAATCCGGACCTTGCGCCACCTCGGTTGGTCATGGATCGGTTGCTCGAATCTGTTACAAAGCCCAACAACCACAGGTATGCAGTTTCTAGGGGTGTTCGAAGACTCCGCGAAGCCTTCGCAGAGAAGTATCGATCGGCGTTTTCTGTCAATGTGGATCCCGAAGGGGAGGTGTGTGTATGTCTGGGTAGTAAGGACGCCACCTACCACGCCATTCGGGCCCTCGTGCGTGAAGGCGATCGTGTTGTAGTAGGTGCTCCAACGTATCCAGCACATGCCTCAGCAGTGGCGTTGGTCGGCGCAGAATCGGTGGCGTGGATGCCTCCCGCTGATCCCAGAGAGGCAGCTCTTAGCCTCGGCCAAACTCTTGAGGCATCGAGGTCTCGCCTCGTCATTTTGAATTTTCCAAATAATCCGTCCGGGCAAATGGTTTCAGCCCAGTGGTGGGAGGCCGTCGTAACAGCGGCTCGAAGTCATGATGCATTTATTCTTAATGACTTCGTGTACGGTGAGATGTGTTTCTCCAAGCGACCTGCCCCCAGCATGCTCGCCGTCAGCGGAGATCGAAGGGGTCTTCTCGAAGTGTACTCCCTTTCGAAGGCATACAACGTTCCCGGATGGCGGGTGGGTGCCCTCATCGGAGATGAACGAATAGTTCGTTCGGTGGCGCGCCATAAGTCGGTAGCCGATTACGGACTTTTTCTCCCGCTGCAATTCGCGGCCGCCAGTGCCCTCACGGCAACTGCAGATCTGGTTCGTCCAACGGTAACCGCCTATGAGCGACGGCTTAAAGTGCTCTCCCACGGTCTAAAACGGCTCGGATGGAGTATCAATGACCCAGTGGCAGGAGCTAGTGTCTGGGCGCGGTTTCCAAGTGAGCTCGTACAGGAAGCGTATGATTTTTCTTGCCGCTCGGAAGCCGCAGCGGCGGCATCTTCTCCTGGCAGCGGTGGCTGCAACAGCGAAGAGGCGGCATTATATCAAGGTTCGCAATCATGTAGCGTCGCTCGATTTTTTCTTGAAAAATGTGGAGTACTCGCGGCGCCAGGGATCGCCTTTGGTGCTGACTTTGACGGTTTCGTACGATTCGCTGCGGTGATGCCTGAAGAGCGCCTACGGGATGTGGTGAGTTCGCTTTCGTCGAGGTAGGGTGTACCAGGATTACATGTTAGGTAAAGTTTTGGGTCCATCTTTGATTGAATGCTTGTGCCGTGCCAGGCAAGCAGCCTACTGCCGCGCGTTGTTCCTTTTTTTTGGGTCTGCACTGTGGGCAACGACGATTGTTCCAGCCCACGCGGATAAGGGGTGTGTTGAGGCGGCGGAGTTTGTAAGAAAGGGAGTCGAGCTCGGTGACGGGTCAGAGAAAGAGGTCGCTCTCTACAAAGAAGCACGCAGTCTTTGCCCGAAGATGGCGGAAACACATTTCAATCTCGGCTTAGCGTACCAAAAGCTCGCAAATTTGCCTGATGCAGAGAAAGAGCTGCGCCAGGCGCTGACCCTGAAGGACGATGAGAACTTTAGAGTGGGGCTGGCGGGCGTTCTGGTGCAAAAAGGGGAGCTTTCCAACGCACGCGCGGAGTATGAGAAGGTGCTCGACAAAAACGGCAAACAGGTTCAAGCGCTGCAGGGGCTTGCCGTCATCTTCGAAAAGCAGCGCGATTTCGAGAAGGCGCTTGAGGCTCTACAGAAAGCTGCGTCGTTCGATCCAGGGGATTTAGTTACTCAGTATAATCTTGGCGTTCTCAATGAAAAAATGCAGCGACCCGAGGCGGCGGTTGCCGCATACAAGCGGGCTGTCGAGATAAAACCGAAATATTTTGAAGCGCTCTACTTTCTTGGAATAATGCAAAGCCGAAGCGGGAGCCTCGAGGATGCCCGACGTGCTTTGCAGCAGGCAGCGGAGTTAAGGCCTGAAGACGTACGAGTC
>JAYVGZ010000210.1:0-6468 GCA_043771805.1 Pseudomonadota bacterium | reverse complement strand
CAGCAGAATCTTGGAATTCCCGGTCGATGCGACTTTGTCAGCCGCGAATTTCATGTCAGCGGGATGAAGGAATTGACCCTTCTTGATGTGAACCGTTCGGCCGGTAGAGCCAGCCGCGATAAGAAGGTCGGTTTGTCGGCTCAGAAAGGCCGGGATCTGAAGAACATCAATGACGGCTCCGACCTCTCTAGCCTGCTCCTCTGAGTGAACGTCGGTGAGCACCGGCACCTTAAAAGTATCGCGCACCTCTGCCAGAATTTTAAGCCCTTCGCTTAGCCCCATGCCGCGGGCACCAGCGAGGCTGGTGCGGTTCGCCTTATCGAATGACGATTTAAAAATAAACGAAACTGGCAGGTCGCGGGTAATAGTAGCAAGAAACTCAGCGATCTTTAGACAGTGATCGCGAGACTCGATCTGACAGGGGCCAGCTATCAAAAGGAGGGGCTTGTTGCTGCCTACCTGTACGTCAGGGGATACCTCGACAATCACCTAGGCATTCTCCAGAAGAGCTTTTTCCCCTTGTCGAACTTTGCCCTGTAAAGCTGCCACAGGCTTGCTATCCGTGTTCTCTGCGGTGATGTCCTTCTCCACTTTTCCGCCAAGTGTTCCCCGCTTAGCAGCGTCGGCCAGGGCAGCTGCGACGAAAGCCGTGAAGAGCGGGTGTGGAGTTTTTGGCGTCGACTGAAATTCCGGGTGAAACTGAACGCCTATAAACCAGGGATGGTTGCCAAGTTCAATAATCTCTACCAAGGTTCCGTCCGGTGATCCACCAGCAACAATGAGGCCTGCGTTCTCGAGTGATTCACGGAAAGAATTGTTGACTTCAAAGCGGTGTCGGTGGCGCTCGCTTATCTCTGCCTTACCGTAAATGGATCGGGTGCGAGAGCCTTCCTTCAACAAACACGGATATGCGCCTAAGCGCATAGAGCCGCCCTTCGCATCGATGCTCTTCTGATGGTCCATGATGTCTATAACAGCAAAGGAGGAACCTTCTTCGAACTCGCCGCTGGTTGCTTTTGGGATCTTTGCCACATTTCGCGCGAACTCAATCGTCGCTATTTGTAAGCCGAGGCAGATCCCGAAGAACGGAACTTTGTTTTCTCTCGCATACTTTGTTGCGGCTATCTTCCCTTCACTTCCACGGACTCCAAAGCCGCCAGGAATCAAGATGGCATCGACGGGGAGACCGTTATTCGCATCCTTCAAGGCAGCTTCAACACTCCTTTTCTCAAGGCCTTCACTGTCGACATACACGATTCGAACCTGACAGTCGTTTGCGACAGCACTGTGTACTAAAGCCTCGCTCAAGCTCTTGTAGCTCTCGGTGAGATCTACGTACTTGCCAACCATAGCGATAGTTACTACCGGGCGATTTGGATCTTTGAGGGTACGCTCAATTTTCAACCAGCGCTCGAGTTTTGGCGCGCCAGTCCAAATGTTCAAAAGCTCGACGATACGTTGATCAAGACCTTCACCGTGAAGTGTGAGAGGGAGTTCGTAAATGGTCTCTACATCGGGTGCGTTAATGACGCAATTTTCGCTTACGTTACAGAAGAGGCTGATCTTATTTTTGAGCTTCTCATCGAGCGGTTTCTCCGAGCGACAGATGATAATGCTTGGGAGAATTCCAAACCCTGTCAACTCTTTTACGGAGTGCTGAGTCGGTTTTGTTTTAAACTCATGGGCCGCTGCGATAAGAGGTACAAGGGTTACGTGAATGTAGAGCACATTCTGTGCCCCCACGTCCGCGCGCATCTGCCGAATTGCCTCTAAAAAAGGGAGGCTCTCAATGTCGCCGACCGTTCCCCCTACCTCTGCTAAGCAGATGTCGTACCCTCGCGCCGCGAGTTGAATCCGGCGTTTAATTTCGTCGGTAATGTGGGGAATAACCTGTACAGTTCCCCCGAGGTAGTCACCCCGTCTCTCATTCGCAATAACAGTTTCGTAAACTTTACCCGAGGTAAAATTATTAAGCTTGGACATGCGTGTGCCCATGAAACGTTCGTAGTGTCCGAGATCGAGATCTGTCTCGGCGCCGTCATCCGTTACAAAAACTTCGCCGTGCTGGAAGGGGCTCATCGTCCCAGGATCCACGTTTATGTACGGGTCGAGTTTAACGGCAGTTACCCGTAATCCACGGGCTTCAAGAAGAGCTCCGATACACGCAGTTGTGAGGCCTTTTCCAATGGAGGAGACAACACCCCCGGTTACAAAGATGTATTTGGTTGGACGAGATTCCATATTTTTACGTTTTTTTATAGTGGATTATAACCGCCTGAGTATGGCTTGTCCGCCGCTCGGACACAATTCGTTTCCTGTTTAGTTTCTGGAAAAGGGAGCGATAGCGACAGGTTTGGGCGGTAGGTTTCTAATCCCCCTGCATACCCATACAAATTGGATTGCTGGACAATTCGGATCGAGAGCTGGTGTAATCGTAAAAAAGCACTCAATGTCACAGGAATCGACGATATGCTCGGAAAAAGAACCCTTTTGTATTTAATTTTCGGTCTTCTTCTCCCGGCCATAGCAGTCGGCGATTGGAGGGATACGCACGCCTCAATTCTTCTCGCAGTGCGGAAGCTTAATCCGCCCCTCGGTGCGTATGACCTTAGTCTTGACACGATTTCGGGCGGAGGGCTCGCCTTGGAAGGGTGGGTGGCCAGCCCAGCCGATCGTGAGCGCATTGAACAAGTTGCGCGCTCGGTGGTCGGCGCTGTCGCCATTAGAAACGAGATCAAGGTCGATCTAAGTCGGTTGAACACACATGGAACCTTGAAGTCTGACACGACTCGCGCTGCGGCACTGACAGAGGCCATTGGTCGTGAGCTTTTGGGTTCTCCGCACAAGATTTCAGTTCTCATTCAGGGAGATCGAGTTATCTTGCGAGGCAGTGTAGAAACAGAATCGTTTCGAGTGAGAGCAGTCTCTCTTGCCAGGCGGCTAGAGAAGGGGGAGGTGTCTGATGAGATAGAGCTCGTTGCACCACGAGCCGATAGTGAGATAGCCGCCGCAGTTGTCAAGGAACTTAGACAGCAATACCCGGCACTCGCCCGAAATGTCTCTTTGCTTAATACGAGGGAGGGCGTAGTCACCCTAGTGGGCGATCTGAAAGACCACGAAGAGGTAGATCTCGTTCTATCGTTGGTTATGATGGTGGAGGGCGTACGCGACGTTTCAAGCGAGATCACCGTGCAGGGGCAACACTACAACACGGAGACCTCTATTCGATAGAGGGCGCAGTAGTCGCAGCCGTGGGCAGTGCGGGAGGCTGCGTCGGGTGCAGCCTGAAGGTCCCTAGCACTTGGTTTGCGAGGCTTCCGCCATCTCGAAGGGCCGAAGCGAGCTGTTGATGTTGCTCTTGGTTTGGAAAGCGTCGCTCGGTGACAGGCAATCGGGAGCCCTCTAGCACTATCGCGCATGCAAGCGATCGAGCGGCAGGCGAAGTTGCGGAATCTTGCAAGAGCGCGACGAGAAGATGCAGTTGGGGAAGCACTTTTCCGTTGGTCTCGATCCCTGAGCCTGATGCGGATGAGCAACGGTATTGTGCCATCGCTGCCAAGAGAAGAGCTTCTGGCTGTTGAATCAGAAATTGCTTGTATAGCTCGTACCGTCCGGGAGTAGTGGAAACAGATACGCCGCGAAGAGGGCTTCTTTGCGAATCCAAGAAAAGTGCCGCCCCACTTAATTTGTCAGCGGTTGCGATTCCTCGCAGTTCTGGATAAGTCGCCTCCCAGTATTCGAGGCGACTTCTTAGGACTTCAAGCTGCTCTGGTGGAAGGTGAGTCGATTCCATCGAAGATTCTCTTAATGTAGACAGCTATCCGAAAGCCGAGGGGTGATCGGGTACAGTTGTTTCGCGCCACACCATTTTGATGGTACGAGGCATAATCGTGGGATACGCTCCCCATTACTACCGGTTATGTTGCGTCGGCCACGTTCGGTAACTTACTACTCTTTAAAGGGGTTCGGGTCTTCATGAGTTCGAAATTGCTACGGCCAGTCATTACTTTGCGGCAAGGACGCGAAGCCTCCCTAAAGCGCCGTCACCCTTGGGTCTTTTCAGGCGCCATCGCGGATCGTCGTGGGACCCTTAAGGCAGGATGTTTGGTTGATGTTGAGTCTAAAGACGGTAAATTCCTCGGTTCAGGCCATTGGGGCACAAGGAGTATCGCCGTTCGGGTTCTGTCATTTGAAAAAGTGGTAGACGAGCAAAACTTGCTCTCAGAGAAGCTAGAGAGCGCCGTGTTGTTGCGGCGCGAGCTGGGCTTGATTGGGAGCAGAGAAACGACCGGCTTCCGCCTTATCCATGGTGAAGGAGATGGTGTTCCTGGTTTGGTGATCGACATTTATGGGGACACGGCAGTTGTTCAGTGTCATTCAGCCGGAATGTGGCGGCTCCGTGAATCGTTGCAGGCCCTTATTGTCGGTCGCTCAGAGCTAGGCGTTTCGCGTGTGGTTTTTCGACTGGTGGAAGCTCAAGTTGAGGCCGAAGAGAGTGACGATGAGACCGAGGCTGAGTCAGAAAGTACGCAACCAGTTGCAGTAGCGCCAGTCGAACGCGAGCCCGAAGCGCAGGTCGTGACGTTTTCCGAGAATGGCCTACGGTTCTTGGCGGATGTTTCGTCTGGGCAGAAGACAGGGTTCTTTCTAGATCAGCGCGCTAGTAGACTGCGTATTAAGGAGTACGCCCGTGGGCGTCACGTCCTTAATGCATTTTCATACACGGGGGCATTCTCTGTGTATTCATTTGCTGGTGGAGCCGAATCTGTTTGCTCAGTGGACGCTTCAAAATCTGCCATTGATCTGTGTCGTCAAAATGTTGTTCTCAACTTTGCTCAAGCCTCACACCGCTTTGAAGTTGCTGACTGCTTCAGTTATCTCGACCAAATTCCCGACACATTTGATCTGATAGTGCTTGATCCTCCCGCATTTGCAAAGCATCAGCGAGCTGTTCAGAGAGCGATGCGAGGATACGAGACGATTAACGCCCTTGCCCTAAAGAAAATCAGGCCGGGAGGTATTCTAGCAACGTTTTCTTGCTCGCAACTTGTTTCGCGAGAGCTGTTCCGAGACGCGGTATTGCGCGCCTCCATCGCCGCCGACAGGCGAGTTCGTATCATTGAGCATTTTCACCAGGCACCCTGTCATCCGACTAACATTTTCCATCCGGAAGGAGAGTATCTGAAGGGATTTGCCCTTTACGTTGATTGAGACCCTCTTTACTCTCATCGTTGACTAGGGCAAAGATATCAGCGAATTTTTTTCGATCGTAGGTGATCGGTATGCAAGTAATCCTCCCAGTGACTTTCCGGGCTTCTCTCCTCGCTCTTTTGCTAGCTTTTTGGGGTGGCTGTACCAGTGTAGTGGCCCAAGAAAGTGCAGTGGCCCAAGAAAATAGCAGCCCACTGCGAGACATAAACGGCGACTCGGCCGTCAACATCGCGACGTTTGGTGACAGTCTGACATTCGGAATTGGCGAGGGGATCCCCGAGGGCGTCTTTCTCGAATCGCTTCCTGAGGGTACCGGTCCTGGTGGGTATCCGAAGCGTCTTGCAACCCTCCTTGGGGTAACGGTAGGTAACGGAGGTCTGCCAGGCGAAGAATTTATTGCATCGGGTGTCGAGCGCTTTGCCACAAGCGTTCTCTCGCGCACCTCTGACTTTGTTATTTTTCTCGAGGGTTCAAATGACGCCGTAAAGCGAGCCGATCGCGGTGTCTACGCGCGCGGGTTACAGAAAGTAATTAACGTTGCGCGAGCTGACGGCCGCGAGATGGTGCTTGTCACGATTCCCCCTCCCGTAGGTGTTCATGCAGCTCTTGCGCCATTCACTTCCGCTTTCAGTACTGCTGTACGGGAGCTCGCCGCAACGAATGACCTCTTATTGGCAGACGCTGAAAGGGCGTGGATAAGTTCCTGTCCAGACCTTGAGAATTGCAGGTTTTACAGTATTCCAGAGGGGCTTCACCCGAACAATGTTGGGTACACGGCACTCGCACAGCTCTTAGCCGCCACGTTTCTGGGTATCGATATCTTTTCACCGGCCGGTGCTAGTGAGCTGGAAGCTGCTACAGGGCTCGCTCCAGGCAGTGTTGTTATTAGGCCAGATGTTTCTGTTCAAGGTGTGTCATGAGTTGCAGTCTTAGCGTCCGATCTTTTAGGCAAGCGAACCCAATCGTAGCGTCAGTGTTTGCTCTGTTTTTCAGCTCGGTCACATTGGCTGGGTGTGGAGGTGGAGGTGGTGGTGGAGGCAGCGGTGACGGTGCTAGCACTACTGGCATCCGAGTGTTGCATGGGGCAATAGATGCAGCGCCGCTAGACGTTTCCAGCTCAGCCGCGCCGAGTGTTGTTGTGCAGCGAACAGCTTTCGGTATGCCGTCGTCCTATGCGGCGCTTCCGGACGGACGACAGATTGTTCGGGTGGGACGTGCAAAAACACCTGACTCGCAAATTGCAAATTTCAATTTGAC
>JAYVGZ010000209.1:0-4936 GCA_043771805.1 Pseudomonadota bacterium | reverse complement strand
CTCCGAGTATCGAAATCAAAAATAAGCCACATGTCAGTATGACCACATGCAACCTTACTGAAAGCGAAACTGGAGAAACCGCATGACTCGACTCTGTATACCAACTTCTCCATCCATAAATGCCGATCGCTATGAAATAAAGCTGTAGCGCGGCATCGGCGTAGAGATTTGATGCCCAGAAAACCGGAATATAAAAAACGGAGCTTGCGATGTAGAAAGGCCACGCTATCCACAACCGTCTCGTTGCTAGAAGGAGGTAGAGCAACGCTGTCACGACGCCGAGGTATTCTATGCAGCGTAAACTTGTCACGCTGAGACTCTCAAGAAATCACACTTAAAAGTCATACCCAACCGTAATGCCGTAAGCTCTCGGGTCTCCCCGTTGGATATACTTCTTATTGGGAAAATCCGGGGGCTCGTTTCCGAAGAAAAATCCTCGAACCGCGTAGTTTTCATTCGCTAGGTTTCGCCCCCACGCAATCACGCGCCAGCCAGATGCCCGCCAGCCTACAGAGGCATTCAACAGAGTGTAAGGGTTGCTGTTTTGATTGTGTGCGTCATCAAAATAAAAGCTGTTGCGCCCAGTGACTTCAATTCGACTGAAAACTCCTCCCCCTAATGAAGCTTGAGTACCTGTTGAAAATTGCCAAGAAGGGGCGTGAGAAAATCCTCGGCCTTTAAGCCCCTGAAGCTCGACGGGAGCTGAGGTATATTTTGTATCCATCACAGACCCCGAAGCGAAGACTTCCCATTCTGGCAGCAAACGAAGCGAGCTCTCAAGCTCAACCCCTGCCCCACGACCCTGTGCGGTGCTTTCCGTAATATAGGTGAACGAGAGTGGGTCAGCCGGATTGTCTTGAATACCAAGCTTTAACTGCTGGCTGCGTCGCTGCTCATAGTAGAGCGCGACATTTGTAGTTAAACGTTTCTCAAGCCAGGCGCCCTTCACCCCTGTCTCAAAATTCCACAGATACTCTGGGTCATACCGCCTGCGCCCTTGTGGCACACTCGGACCCGCATTAAAACCTCCCCCCTTAAAGCCACGCGAAGCAGAAAGGTAGCCTCGCACGTTTTCATAAATATCGTGAGAAACCGACGCATTTCCACCAAGCATAGTGTAGGTGGGGGAAAAAGCACTGTTCTGTGAATCGCCGTACGTAGCATTTCTCTGCTCAACTCTGACACCGGAGGTGAAGTCCGTCTTCATTCCCAAGGGGACCTCAATCTGGCCGAACGTGGCACTCGTATTCGCCCGGTACGCCGTCTGTAGTGAATCGTAGATTTCATCGTTCGAGAGCTGTGTAGTTGCAGAATCTTCAGTCAAGCGCTGAAAGTAGACACCTGTTGTCCAACGGTAGCTCTCTCCGTGTTCGTAATTGGGATCATCGCTCAACAGACGCAATTCGTTTGCAATCGTGCGTCGTGTTCGAACTGTGTCGGAGAAATAGTCGTACGGGGCGTTTACACCCCAAAATGGGTTGTTCCCCCAATCGCCATCGTAGGCGTAACCCTGATGCGTTCGAGCAATCGAGGCGATATCGACGAGTTTTATATTGTGAGGCAAGAGGGCTGTTGTCTTTAAACTTGAAGCCTGCACGCCAACGTCGTCGCGCCCGGGCCTATCGGATTGGGTGGTCAGGCTGTTATCGATGCTAAAGGCGTCATACCCGTTGTTGGAGCTCACGATCCATCCCGCCGCATCAAAGGTGAGCCAAGAATTGGCATCGTACTTTACCTTCATGCGAGCGAGTGACTCATCCCGTTTGTTCGTGTCATCGCGCATCAGAAAAGGGTTGCTGCGAAAGCCGTCACTACGCGATGAGAAGGCAGCAAAGCGAACTTGGAGTTTTTGATCGGTTCCAGGTATCGCCCCACCAACCGCAGCAGCCCCCGAGGTGAGCTCATCGTTGCCTTTTGAAACTTGAACAGTGCCCGACGTGAACGGTGTGGGATCGTTGGACTTGACACTGATGGCCCCACCAAGAGCGCTCGAACCGAATCGTATCCCCTGCGGTCCCCGCAGGACCTCGACTTGTTCGATATCAAAAAGAGGCGTGACGATTCCAAGGCCGCTAAAATCAATGTCGTCGATAATCGAAGCGACTGAAGGGTTCGGCGCCCCCACGTATTGCTCAAGTTCACCGACGCCGCGAATCAGAAAAAAACGGGGACGCGAGGTTCCACCCGCAAAGGCCAATCCTGGAATCGAGTCAATCGAGTCTTGAAATGCAGTTGAGCCCTTGTTTTCGAGGAGCGTAGTCGTCACGACGGTAGTGCTTTGCGGAACCTCCATGAGTGGTTGGTGAAAGGGAGCTCCCTGGATCAGTATCTCGGTAACCGGAGGGGGAAGAGACGATTTGGTCGACGGCACGGGGTCTTCCTCACATAACGCACAGCTGTACGTGGAGAAGTAGAAAATGCCCGCAAAGAGAAGCAGTCGGCGATAGGGTAGGTTGCAAAAGCTCGCGAGAAGGGTTGATGCGGTGGGAAAGGTCCCAAGCCGACACCAAAGAAAGGCGCTGTACATAAATCTCCTCTCCCTACGCCGGCATTACCCGGGTCAGGTTCAAAGGGTTTCACTCGGGTTTGAGTGTCTCAGGCCTGTTACGTACTGGCCCCCCCTGGGTTCGACTTTTCTCTTACCTGAACGGTGTGCGGTTATCAACATGCGGACCATCACTGCCTTTCGGTGAGTGCATACTAGAGACATATCCGGTGTTTAGAGGGAGCACATCCAAGGGCCCTTGAACAAAGACTAGAAAATTCAGCACGCGCCTAGACATTCAAAGGCGATCGGCATAGATAGATTTGAAGTGCGGATTCTGGAACGACATCGTTATCCGCGCCCCGCGCCGCAATTCTTTTCCAGACTAATTCAGTTGAGGAGTCATTGATTAGGTCTCACTACCACCCCAGCGGTCCACCCCACTCTCTGCCGAATCTTGTAGCTTCTGAGACTCTCACTGGCCGTCCAATCCACGATGCGCTTGAGGAATTACAGGGAGCTGGCCCGGCTTGGAAACCATGCTCCGAGACCGTCGAGCCCCGTAACAAGGGCAAAACATTCCGGTTCAACCGCAAGAGCCAGATGAATGGAGTAATTATTGGCGCGGGCTTGGCCGGGACGCTCTTTGCTCATCTTTTGCGAGAGCATCATCCCAGCATATCGTTTACTCTCCTCGACGCACGGTCCCGCACGGGGGGGCGGGTGCTTACGAAACGACCAGACCTCGGTGGACCTGCCCTTGAGCTGGGGGCGGAGTACGTGAATGACGACCATACGACAGTAAAGCGTTGGTGTAGCGAGTTGGGAATTGAACTTTTGCCCGCGTACCCAGATGCGCAAGGTGCACCAAAGATGGCCTTCCTGAGCGATCAAGGTCTCCGAACCGACTTCCGATCGATCCTCCTTTCCCTGACAGCCGCGGTAATTCGAGACCGCCCGCGACTAAGGAATTCCGCCGATAGAGCGCATTTCGACAACCTTTCTGCGCAATCCTATGTTAATTCGCTTGGATTGCGTTCGGAGGATACGCAGGTCTTGCTTCTTTTTCTCGAAAATGAGCAGTGCATCAAACCCGCGCAGATGAGCGCCAGCTTCTTGATCGAATTTATGGACTTCGGGCGAATGGCGGTAAAAGACAACAGTTTGTTTGCGAGAGGCGATGATAGATTCTTGATCGCAAACGGCTCTTCAAGCCTCATACGCGCACTAGAGAAGCCGATCGAATCAGCTATCAGGCTAGACGCGTCCCTCGAGGCTATTTCGGTAACGCCTGCCGGCCGTTACGATCTTCACTTCACGAATCATCACTCTCTTCTCGCTGACTTTGTCGTGCTAGCGATTCCGGGGTCAGCCTTCAAGCGAATTGAGTTCGACCCAGACAATCACTCTCTCAAGGAATTGGGTGTGCAGCTTCAGGGCCTCAATTACAGCGAGGTCGAAAAAATCATCATCGAACTCGATGGCGACCAGCTCGAAATCCTCACTGAATTCCAACAGGTTCTTTCTCACGAGGCGCGTGGCCTCGTTTGGCAAACCGGTATGACCAACCGACAAGAGCATCCATCCCAAATTGCGCTCTACCGCCGGCGAGACGACAATTGCTCAACAGAGCACTCCTTTGACCGGACCGTTGAAGACCTTCTGAAGGCGCTTCACAACGCACGGCCAAACCAGAGTAATGGGAAAAGTACTCCTTCCTTACTCAGCTACTCCCGGAAACAGTGGTCTGAAGGGGGCTGGTCGCAGCCGACACTTGGGTACGGAGCTGATTTTTGTCACGGGGTGCCAATCCAGGTCGGCCACATCTTCAACACCGGCGAACACATGGCCGCCGACGATCCCCAGACCATGGAAGGCGCGTTGCAAGCCACGATGAAAGCGTATGAAAAGTTTGAGGAGACTTTTTTCTCATCGAGCCTCCGCAGCGGGGTATCTCCTGCCGACAAAGGATAAATAATCGGCTTGCCTGCAGCCCGAGGAAATCTGTTGGCTGCCCCTACGCCCCCAAAATAAATTTTTCTAACGCATCAATATCCTTACTCCATCCAATAGCGATCAACGTTGCCCCACCTCTTAGCACGGTATCACCCGCCGGATTCAGCTCAAGATCGCCCGTGGTTGATATGATTGCAGCTATGCTCACATTAGCTCGCTGACGGAGAGAGAGATCTTTTAGGTTTTGCCCACACACCTTTGAGATGTCCGGAATTTTTATCTCCTCGACCTTCCACCCCTCATCACCACTTCCCGCGATCTCAAAGAAATCGGTGACGTAAGGACGCATGATTCCGTCAGCGAGCTTTCGGGCCGCTAAACGATACGTAGAAACTAGGCGATCGACCCCTGCCCTCTTCAGCCTCTTCTCACCAACGTCGTCTTCTGCTCTGCTTACGATATACATTCCCGGGTTCATTTCTCGCCCGGTCAGGA
>JAYVGZ010000208.1:0-3052 GCA_043771805.1 Pseudomonadota bacterium | reverse complement strand
CGACATGGCAGAGAGTCTGTTAGTGTCTGAAATTGCCATAGCAAAAGCTCGTCCACACGATAAAATTGTCGGTGAGCTAAGAGAGCTTTTCGCTTAAATATTCAAGATGGAGTACTCGGTTGTTATCCCCGCTGCGGGTCGCGGCGCCCGTATGGGTGTTTCGACGCCGAAGGCGTTTCTGTCCTGCAGCGGGGAGCTTCCAGCATTCACTGAGGGTTTCAACTCTGGTGATTCGGGGGTGCTCCCGGCCCGGCAGGGCCAAAGCGTTCTTCAGCGCACTGTCTCTGTTTTCTCTACCGATCCCTCGTGTGTCTACATCGTGGTGTGCGCTCCCATGGAGTGGTTGGAGCAGGCGAAGAGCCAGCTACAAGAATTTAAAAATGTATCGGTTGTCGCGGGCGGTGAAACTCGACAACTATCGGTCAGTAGAGGGTTATACTTCCTCTGTCATTCGCTCGGCGCGCGCGATGATTCAATCGTACTGATTCACGACGGCGCCCGTTGTCTGGTGTCGCAGGACGTTGTTGGCCGTGTAGTTGACGGCGTCGTTCGTTGTGGTGCAGCGACGGCAGCGATACGGGTTGTTGATGCATTGGTGCAAGGGGTAGAGGGAGAAGCGCAAGGGTCCACCGCTGTTTCTTGCTCGGTAAGTCGAGAGGGTCTCTGGGCGGTCCAAACGCCCCAGGGATTTCTGCTCCGTGATATATTCTCCGCGCACGAGGAGGTGCTTAGTGGTGGGCGATCCGCTGACGCCATCGATGATGCCTCTTTAGTAGCGCCATTTCGATCAGTTGGAATTGTGCTGGGGGATCGCATGAATCTTAAGGTCACCACCATGGACGACCTCCGATTTGTCGCTCTCTGCGACAAACAGGTCTCGTAGCGTTCTTGGTCATCAAACCCTAGACGAGCTTAAGAGTATAAAGACATGGACTTCAGAATTGGACAGGGCCTCGATGTTCACCCGTTTGCAGATGGTCGGCGGTGCATTTTGGGTGGAGTAGAGATCCCGGGTTCGCGAGGGCTCGCGGGACACTCGGATGCGGACGTTTTGATTCATGCGCTGATGGACGCCATCTTGGGGGCTATTGGTGAGCAAGATATTGGAGCGATTTTTCCTGATACCGATCCGAATTTTAAAGATGCGGATAGCTGCGAACTGCTTAAAGTCGTTTGGAGTAGAGCTACCGCGCAAAACTGGACTCTGAACAATGCAGACATCACAGTGCTTGCACAGGTGCCTAAAATTTCCCCATTCGTTCCTCAAATGCGGCAACGCCTAGGTGCTATTTTTGAAGTGGAGTTGGACCGTGTGACTATAAAGGCTACAACGACCGAGCGGATGGGTTTCGTAGGACGTGAAGAAGGTATAGTGGCTTCTGCCGTCGTCCTGCTGTGCCGGAGTTAACATACGAGTTAGCGAGTATGCGGTCAGGGTGAGTGGTAAGGAAGGGTAGGGTCGCATTTTTCGCGATTAGGCGTGAACGGGGTTGGCGGCTCAAAGCCCGGTGCCCTTGGAATCGGTGTCGGGATGTGCGGCTGTAGTGGTGCTTCTCGCGGTGATTCCCTGCTTGGATCGTTGGGTATCGGGGTTTGCGGCGGGGTGAGTGGTTCCTCTTCAGCAGGCGGCGCAGTTGGACCCGATCGAAGCACCACGTCGGGTGAGCATACAGCAGGGTCGTTTAAAGGCGGGAGCGACCCCGAGATAGTGGTACTCAGCGTACAAATTGTTTGTAAATTTAGCATAAGTGGGCCGTCAGGTTGCAAACTCAAATCCATGAGCGTCACAAAGTCTGTAGTCGAGAAGATCTATTTTGTGCCCTTTTAAGTGTACGTGTTCATACCACAGCGCCTGCTCGCACGCCTCTCCTGCGTCTGCGTCGCGGCGGAGTTGGTATACCTTCCCATTCGAGTAAAGCTTCATTGTATAGGTGTCAATAATGGGCATTGACTTGAGCCGTGCGCGGCGCTCAAAAGTATTCCCGATCGTGAAGATGGGAAAGGCATCCCTTGGGACGTCTCCGCCCCCTCGGAGCTGATGCCACTGGTAACATGCGTTGAGCATCATAAATGCAGAGGGATAAACGCCGCTAATATGAGAGATAAATGGCCACGGCGTGTCGAGCTGTATCTGGGTCGCGCCTTTGTTCCACATCATGCGGTAGAGCGTTTCGACACTGAGCAGATCAAAGCAACGGTGAGCAAGATCTCTGATTGATTCGTGAACCCGCTGGGTATCGAATTTAAACTCGGTGAGAATTCGATCATATTCATCTCTGGGGAGCGACTGGAGCAGCAGATGACCGGAGGAGTCTCGACGCCTCGCACCACCAGTGAATCTCTCTTCGAAAGGGAAGAAATGAGGAGGAAGCGATTTGTGAAAACCAGAGAGGGCGCAACAGTCGGAGAGATTAATCACTGGCGCAGGTCCGCTCCGGAGGAATCGAAGAAGGTGTGTTGAGTCTCTCCAAGAATCAGTTGTGGAGAAGCTTCGGGTGTTTCCACCCTCAGATTTATTCCGTTTCCATATCGCGGTAAGGCGGTCGGTGGGCACGAGATACGCTCCGAGCTCAGCTGGATTCCACCGCACATCACTGAGGGCCAGCAGCGAATAGTGGGCCACGGGATGGGAATCTGCATCGAATAGAGTATACCGGCCGCCGGCCGAATCGCCGCGGGGTGGTATCACGGCATCGAAAGCCTGAGTGTGGAGGTAAACGGCGTCCGCACTATCGGGGAGCGCACGTGCTGCCCATGGCCACGCTTTGCGGTAATGAGCAAGGTTGCTTTCACCTCGCGGTGTTCTTGGCAAAATTCTATCGAGATTCATCCCCTCACAAATAACGCCCGGGCCTGGATACGGCACGGCTGGTGCGGGAGCAAGTTTGATCGGTGCTGACGAAAGGGCGGCCTGCAGACCAAATCCGGTGTAGTGACTTTGCTCGCTAGGGGTCGCTCTTCGAGACGGAAATTTTTCTTCCCGTAATGATGTCGCGTAGGCGGCCCTGCGCCAGACGTAGACAACGTCATCTTGCACCTGCCGCGGGGTCTG
>JAYVGZ010000207.1:0-5469 GCA_043771805.1 Pseudomonadota bacterium | reverse complement strand
GCGAGAACAGCCCCTCCTGCATCCGCGCCCCACCGGAAGCCGAGAGAATAATAACAGGTCGGCGTTCATCGCGACCGAGCTCTATAAGTCGAGCGAGCTTCTCACCAACCACCGAACCCATGCTGCCACCCATGAACGAGGCGTCAAAGACTCCTAACATCACTGGGATATTTAGTATCCGTGCCCGGCCGGTAACAACTGCTTCAATCGAGCCCGTTTTTTTCTCGGTATCTCTCAGTCTATCCTTGTACTTTTTCTTGTCCTTGAAATTCAGTGGATCAGTGGAGCGAAGGTTAACATCAAGCTCCAAGAAAGAGTGGCGGTCGATGAGTATCGGAATGCGCTGACGGGCTGTCAGTCGAAAGTGATGAGAACATTTTGGGCACACACCGAAAGCTCGGCGCAGATCTTTCGTATAGAGAATTGCCTCGCACTTCGGGCATTTAGTCCAGATATCATCAGGCAGCTGTACGGGCTCGGAAGCCTCTTCGCTCTGTTTAGGGGCCTTCCCTCGAGTAAACCAACCCATGCGTCACACCGTCTCAAATGAAATACAGCCTACAGTTTCGTCAGCAACTACGTGACGGTAGCAGAGATCCGGGAGATCAGGCAATCTTGCGTCGGAAGTACTACTCAGGACAGACTCCCTTTAAACAAACTGTCTTTTGCAAGACCGGAAGCAGGGCCGACTGTGCCCTTAGACCTCCGGGACTCGCCGCTTCGAAGGAGAAGAGCAACATCATGCCGCTGCCCACCACCCGAGAGATCGCACTATTCCTTGACGAGACATTGGAGGTCAGAACATACGCAGACTCCGCGACGAATGGGTTGCAGGTGGAAAGCCCTCAGCTTTCTGTTTCGAAGATTGGGTTCGCAGTAGACAGTGGGCTCACAATAATTCAGCGCGCCGCGGCGCTCGGCTGTGACATGTTGGTCGTGCATCACGGCATCCTGTGGGGAAGTTGCGAGCCGATTACCGGGCCCTTCGGGCGCAAGATTAACTTGTGTATGATCGGTGGACTTTCTCTGTATGCTTCTCACTTGCCGCTTGACGGTCACCTTGAATACGGAAACGGAGCACAGATTGGGAAGAAGCTCGGGCTGCAAAATATCGAAGGCTTTGCGAATTTTGGCGGTCGCACAATAGGAGTGCAAGGTACACTACCTGAGCAAATTTCTATTGACGTCCTCGCTGAGAGGATAGCAGCGCTATGTAGCAACGATTCAAAGCCATTGGTGCTTCCTTTTGGTGCACGATCGATCTCTACTGTCGCAATCGTAACGGGCTCTGGCTCTAGTACTCTAGGGGAGTGTGCATCGTTGGGAATAGACGTTTTGATCTCCGGCGAACCGAAGCAAGAGGTTTATCACCGAGCGAAGGAGCTTGAGTGTTCGGCTATCTTTGCGGGTCACTACGCCACAGAAACATTCGGTGTGCGCGCCTTGGAACGTGTACTTGCCGAGCAGTTTCGTGTAGAAACTGAGTGGATTGATGAACCGACAGGAATATAGGTTATGCGGCAGTTAAACGAACTTTCTCTCTCTGGAAAAAAGGTGCTTATCCGTGCCGATTTAAATGTACCTCTTAACGAGAGCCAGGAGATTACTGACGACAACCGTATCAAGCAGTTCCTTCCGACTCTCCAGTATGTGCTGCAGCAAGGCGGCAAAGCAGTTGTTATGTCACACCTCGGTGAGCCAACTGGCCGGGACGCTTTGTTGTCACTCAAGCCGGTCGCGAGGCGCCTTTCAGAGCTCCTTAAGGTCGATGTAGCCCTCGCCCCAGACTGCATCGGAGCAGATGTCTCGCGAATGGTGGCGGAGATGTCAGAAGGTCAGGTAGTGCTCCTTGAGAACCTTCGGTTCCAACCCGGAGAGAAAAAGAATGACCCGGCGTTTGCAGCGCAGGTAGCCGCACTCGGCGAAATTTTCGTCGGAGATGCTTTTGCCACGGCACACCGCAGTCATGCATCAATGGTAGGTGTTCCAGCCCTCTTCAAAGAGAAAGCGGCAGGTCTACTGATGCAGCGAGAGATCGATTACTATACAAAATCAATGGAGCGTCCGAAAAAACCGCTATGTGTAGTGATTGGCGGATCGAAGGTCTCCTCCAAATTGAATGCACTCATCAACATAGCGAGCAAGGCCGACACTATTATTATCGGTGGCGCAATGGCGAACACGTTCCTCGCTGCCCAGGGGCTACAGGTCGGAAGATCTCTTTGCGAGCAAGATCTCGCGACAAAGGCTCTTGAGCTGTTAGGGACTCTCGCTCGCCGAGGTGCAAAGGTGTATCTGCCTGTAGATGTTGTCGTCGCTCCCTCGCTTTCGAGCAAAGGGCTTGGCCGCGCAGTACCGGTACAAGAGATACCTGCGGATACTATGGCTCTTGATATCGGCCCGGCTTCAAGTCTTCTCTTTAAGGAGGCCCTCCACTCTGCCGAAACTATTGTATGGAACGGCCCGATGGGGGCGTTCGAAAATGAAGACTTCTCGAAGGGCACGTTCGACATGTGTGAGGCGATCGCGGCATCACATGCGCTAACCGTTGTCGGTGGAGGCGATACCGATGCTGCCATCCACCAGATGGAGCTAGCCCACAAATTCAGTTTTATTTCGACTGCAGGAGGTGCATTCCTTGCACTCTTGGAGGGTAGCTCTCTTCCCGGAATCAAAGCGTTGGATAGTTAAGAGTCGCCATCCGATAAAAATACACCTGTGGGGCCAAGGGAGCTCGACTCGCACGAATCACACCATTTATTCTAAAGCGACCCAGTTTGGTGGATATTCCTCGCTCGGCATTGGCTGGTACGAACACAAAATAGACGGCCCCACCCCCGATACCACCTGTTCTGCAGGATATATTCCGCACGATCATTAGCAGAAAACTCATAAATTTCTCCCCCCGCCGTGGTATCGTCCGCAAAAACCGCACTTGACGTCCCCTGAGTAAGTTATCGAGGTGGTGATGCCGGAAAGCCGTGACGACAAACCCGAGCAAGTGCCTGGTACCGGTACCGAGGCACTAGCCACGATCCACGGGCTTAAGCACGCCGTGAAGACAAATCACCGAAGTTCCGAAAAACTAGTAGACCTTGCGCGACCTAACTACACCCCTCTTTCGCCTGATGACTACCGCGACCTCATTCACGTCAGCTCAGCACGGATGGCGTGTTTTGACTTCCTGCATCCGATTTTCTTTAGCCTTTCTGGCCCACAGTTTATCGAAGCAGTGTTCAGCACTCCCTCTCACTGTGTGGAGTGCAGCCTGCCGTTAGTAGTCAGTAACGGCGGCGCCACCGTCGGCGCCACCATCGGCCGACCCCTGCGAGATGTGTTACCGCGCACCCTTGGCTATGAAATTCTTTTTGAGCGTTGGCACAGACTCGAGGGCGACGGTGAAAGCTTTGAGGTCGAAGTGCTTGAGCGTTCAGGGGCGCAGGTTGTTCTTCAAAGTGTTCTTTATGCGAAGGAGGGACGGGAATCGTTTTCTCGACTGTGGTGTATTTTGAGAGACGTCACTGTTCATTCCCGAGCGGTAATGGCGCTCGCAAATGCGGAAAGACACTACCGCTCTCTCGTTGAACGGCCGGGGCTATTCCTCTTACGCATTCGCCCGGACGAAAGCTACGAATATGTTAGTCCTGCTCTTGAAGAGATTATCGGTAGAAGTGTCGGCGCGCTACAGAAGGACCCACAACTCTTCGAAACTCACATCCATCCAGACGATCGTCCCCAGTACCGCACCATCTTCCGTGCAAGAGCGACTAGGGAAATAGTGCCGACAGAGGCCCAAATTCGACTATTGATGAAGGACGGCTCGTACCACAGTTTTTTTATTCGGCAGTCCGCTATGACGTCAGGTCGAGGGCTTGCTAGCAAAACCGAAGCCCTATCCGCTGATGTTCAGTTCTTCGATCTTGTTGCAATTGATATTCAAAATCACAAGGAGCTCGAAAGTGAGATTGAGCGTGGTGCTCGCGTTGCCTTAGTCGGGCAGCTTGCCTCGGGGATTGCACACGATTTCAACAACCACCTGATGGGGATTCTGGGGCAGATCAACCTAGGTCTTGACCTCATTGAGCCGAGGCATCCAGCACATCATGCCTTTGATTCAGCAAAGAACGCCGTAGCGGCGTGCTCTCACATGACTCGACAGTTGATTAACGTGGGGAGAGGATCGTCTGCAGCAGTGCGAGAGGTGGCAGTGAACAATATCGTACTGGATGCTGTGGCCCTGGTAGGGAATCTCGTTCCTCCATCGATTGATCTCTCTGTTTCAACTAACAGGGAACCATTAGTCGTGCTCGGTGATGAGGTACAGCTCCAGCAGGTGGTGATTAATCTTATTTTAAACGCGAAAGACGCAATGACGGCGAACGGTAGCATCGCGGTGTCCGTGAGCAAGGGGTGTCCGAGCGGCGCAGTGGTCTCTGCAGTGGTCTCTGCAGAGGTCTCTGCAAGGGTCTCTGCAAGGGCGCCGCAGCGTTATGCACGTATTGCTGTAAAGGATTCCGGGCCGGGAATGGAGCCAGAACTTGTGGAGGAGCTATTCCGGCCTTTCTTTACGACGAAAGGCTCCCGCGGCGGAAGCGGCCTCGGTCTTAGCATGGTGAAGATGATAGCCGAGGCACACAATGGAAAAGTTGAGGTGGAGTCAACACCCGGTATCGGGACAACCTTCGCTGTGTTTATTCCATTGCAGCAAGGGCCTTCAGTCAAAAGTCTGGAGCGGTTGTCCGAGAACGCCGCTTCGGAGGCAGTTGTTTCGAAGTCTAATCGGGCCGTCTCTACCGATAGTAGCCCCCTTATGGCCACTCGGACCGTTCTGATCGCAGAGGATGACGAGGTTATCAGGAAGATGCTCGAGTCAGCACTGACTTCGCTCGGATGCCGCGTTCGGGCGTTTGCAAATGGCACCCTTCTCCTTGACCATCTCGCCCAATCTAATGACGGATGTGACGTAATAATGGTGGATGATTCAATGCCTCGGATACGCGGCCTTGACATGTTGGAGCAGCTACGGTCACGGCTGCCAGAGGTTCACTTGATACTTACGAGCGGTGATCCAACTGTGGCTCGTGAGCCAGAAATCTCGCGCTACCGTGTTACATTTTTGGCAAAGCCCTATCCACTTGCGGAGCTTGTGTCAGCAGTGTGTTAAATTCACTCCTGACCAGATTGCTTCATGGGTGGCGGCCTCGTTAGTTAGTCCCACGACTCATGCGGTCAGCATTGTCTTGCCGTTGAAGTTCCCGCTGCTCTTTGCGCGCTTCTCTTTCCTGCTGATCACGACGTCGCCTCGCCTCGGCTTCCCGTTGCCGTTCCTGACGTAACTGATCGGCCTGTGCTTGCATCTTCTTCCGTTTTAGTTCTGCCAGTGCTCTCTTATCTAAGTAGGGAGTAGGCGTTGCCGTCATTACCTGAAGAATATACTTCTTGGGTACATCCGATGGACGGTCGACGAAG